>CALAPX010000282.1 GCA_937888355.1 uncultured Spartobacteria bacterium | reverse complement strand
GTTACAAATGGTCGTCTGAGGTTGCAGCTGCTTTCAATAACCCGAATATTATCCTTCCTTCATCATTGCACGAAGACACCCAATCCCAGGCCGCGCGCAGATTTTTTTTGGAATCTTCTGTGGGGATCGGGATCGATGTGTTTTTTGGAGGTGGTACGTATGATTTTAAGAGGCTGGCTTCTGCCGGATGTTTAGTTCCTAGTGATATCCTTCTAAATTCCAGTGACTGGTTCCAAGAAGGCATCATTCCGTGGAAGGTTTCCGGCGAGGAATTTTACGACAAGAAAGCACGTTGGATTGGCGCATGTTTATCGTCGTTCGGGATTTGCTACAACATGGATACCCTGCGGAGGTTGGGATTTAATCGTCTGCCCGCATCTTGGAGCGATCTCGGCGATCCCAGGCTTTTCAAGCAGGTGGCACTTGCTGATCCCTCAAAGAGCGGGTCCGCCGCCAAGGCCTTTGAAATGGTTATCCAGCAACAAATGCAAAATCTCGTGAAGGAGACAGGGCGCACTGATCGGGAGGTCATAGCGATGGGTTGGGCAATGGGGCTCCGGATCATCCAGTCAGCCTCGGCAAATGCGCGGTATTTCACGGATGCAGCATCAAAGGTTCCGATCGATGTTTCTCTTGGCGATGCAGCGATCGGAATGTGCATTGATTTTTACGGACGATTCCAAAGCGAGGCGGTGCGTCTTGGCGATGCTCCCTCACGCTTGCAATATTTCACCCCAGTTGGGGGATCCTCTGTCGGCGTTGATCCGATTGGCCTCCTACGCGGGGCGCGGAACAGGAACGCCGCCGAGATGTTTATCGCCTTCGTCCTCTCTCCTGAGGGACAGAAGTTATGGAATTTCAAAGTCGGCACTCCGGGGGGACCCCAAAAGTATGCACTAAGGCGCCTTCCCGTGCGCAAGGAACTATATGATCCTGTGTTTGCTGAATACCGAAGCGATCCCACAGTGCAGCCTTACGAGGATGCGAAGATGTTTCATTATCAAGATGAATGGACTTCACCGCTTTTCCGTGTGATTGCATTTGTCGTTCAAGTGATGTGCATTGATCTTCACCATGAGCAGGTTGAGGCTTGGCAGGCATTGGTGAAGAAGGGATTCCCTCCGGAAGCTTACAGGGTATTTTCGAACATGGAGGCGGTGAACTATCAGGCCGCATCGAGCCGCATAAAGAATACGCTCTCTTCACGCAATAGAATCAAAGAGGTTCGGCTTGCCAAGGTTCTAACCGAGCATTTTCGCCGCCAATATCGAGAGACAGTTCGTCTTGCGCACGAGGATAAATAAGGTCCGATGTCCAACCAAACCGCCAAACTTGTCTTTCTTGTAACGGGTGTTTTTTTCGCCCTCTTTTTCATCTGGCCGATTGCTGAAACGATTCGCGGCGCATTTGTCGACTCCGATGGCTATTTCACTCTTGAATACATCGTCGAGGTGTTTCGTAACCCCATTTATATCGAGGGACTTTGGAATTCGCTGATGATGGGGTTCTGGAGCACGCTGCTTGCTGCGTTGATCGCGATGCCGCTTGCTTGGATCTCTGACAAGTTTTTGTTTCCCGGAAAATCTCTCCTCGGCGCGATGATTCTTATGCCGATGATCATGCCACCCTTTGTCGGGGCTATTGGCATCAAGCAAATCCTCGGGCAGGAGGGTGCTCTGAACGTCATACTGCAATTTCTCGGGCTGATGAATCCCGATGCACCGATGGATTGGCTGGGAGAGGGGAGGATGTGGGGAATCATCGTAATGAACGCCATGCACTTGTATCCTATTCTTTATCTTAATGTCTTGGCGTCACTCGCGAATGTGGATCCCGCGATGGACGAGGCTGCAGCAAATCTTGGATGCACAGGGTTTCGGAAGTTCCGTCGTATTACACTCCCATTAATCATGCCGGGTGTCTTTGCAGGTGGAACGATCGTTTTCATTTGGTCTTTCACCGAGTTGGGCGTGCCCCTCATGTTTGATTTCACGCAGGTTACCTCGGTGCAGATTTTTCACGGAATCAAAGATATTGGCGGAAACCCTTTTCCTTTTGCCCTTGTGGTCGTGTTACTGGCTTCTACGGTGTTGCTTTACGCGCTAAGCAAGTTTCTTTTCGGACGTACAGCGCATGCCATGCTCTCCAAGGCCACGACACAGGGTGGTCCGGGCCCGGTTCCTATCGCCTTAGGGTTACTCATCTCTGGAGTTTTCGGCCTGGTTACATTTCTGGCTGTGCTGCCTCACCTTGGGGTCGTGCTAATTGCCTTTTCAGGGGATTGGTATCGCACGGTATTTCCCTCGGATTGGACGATCGTTCACTTTGAGGCCGCCCTCGGTCATAACCTTACGCTTCCCTCGATTCAAAACAGTCTGAAGTATGCCTGTCTGGCAACGATACTCGACCTGGTCCTTGGTGTTTCGATCGCTTTTGTTGTTGTTCGGACAAGACTTGCTGGCCGTCAAATCCTTGATGCGATTTCGATGCTGCCGCTTGCCGTGCCTGGTCTGGTGCTGGCTTTCGGGTATCTTGCTATGACTCAGGAGGGTAAGATTTTTGGTTTCCTGAACCCGGCAATCGATCCGTTGATCATTCTGGTGATTGCCTATTCGGTTCGTCGCTTGCCGTATGTCGTACGCTCTGCCGCCGCCGGATTCCAGCAAACAAGCGTGACACTTGAAGAAGCCGCTCAAAATCTCGGGTGCCCGCCTTTAAGGGCTCTTCGCAAGATCACGATTCCTCTCATTGCCGCTAACCTTCTTGCCGGAGGCTTGCTGGCCTTCTCTTTTGCCATGCTTGAGGTGAGCGATTCGCTGATCCTTGCTCAGAGGCAGCAGGATTTTCCAATCACCAAGGCGATTTACGAGCTTTCCCAATTACTCGGTGAAGGTCGCTTTGTGGCAAGTGCCCTTGGCGTTTGGGCCATGGCATTCCTTGCCGTGACAATCATCGGTGCCAGCTTGATCCTTGGAAAAAAACTTGGCTCAATTTTCCGCGTGTGAGCCGGGCACTTCTACAGCTTGACCAAGATGGGGTTCAAAAGTCATGATTTGTTTATTTTGAAACCCTATTCCACATCACGCTGGGACATTGATTTTTTAGCCGAGAACCCCGTTGTGCGTTCTATGGATTTTGGTATGACGAAAGAGTCTAAGTGCGTGAGGCACCCGATACGCTTGTTAAGATATTGGTTTGGCCAGCAATTGTTGTGTGAAGAATTTGTTAAGGCTGGCCGTCCCATTGATGTCGCTGAGATCGGTGTTCATGTCGGTCAAATGCTGGAGTTTGTGCGTTCCTCACCCGGCGGGTTTCAATATAATCGCTGGACGGCTGTCGATGCCATTATTCGACGCGAGCGTCTAGATCAGGCTGGATACTCGGATTTCTTAGAAGCGAATCTCGAAGAGCCATCATTCACTCTAGAACATAAGTATGACACAGCTGTGCTTCTTCATGTGCTTGAGCATTTATTCAATCCGGAGTCTGTCCTGAAGAAAGTCGCTGAGGCTATTCGTCCAGGCGGATCTTTGATTGGCGGGTTCCCTGTGGTGCCAGGAATCTTAGCGGGCATCCGCGAGTCCCAAGTAAGAAAAACAGCAAAACCGATGGGCCATGTAAGTGTTTTTTCTCCTAAAAGGGTTCGACGAATGGCTGCCGATGCTGGATTAAGCGTTGAGTTTATGAGCGGCGCATTTCTCATGCGAAGCAAAGGAAGCCCTCTTGAAAACTCTGCTGCATGGATGCGTTTGAATCTGCTCTGGGGACGTTTATTTCCAGGATGGCCTGGAGAAATCTATTGGCTCATGCGGAAGCCCGCGGCTTGAGGAGCGAGGGGATCCAGAAAGGCATTTCAAGCAGCAAGCGTGTGTGAGCGGCAATCAAGAGGAGGTTGTCTCGGAAATATTTGAAATGGGTCACCCCTCCCTCTGCCCGCTTTGGGTATGAGACTGGAGTTGAGACATTGATAAATGACACGCCCGCCCAAGCAAGGCGCACAGCCAAAACGGTGTCAAAATCAAAGCGGCGTCCAGACCGTATCGACTCCATGATTCGAAGGGCGGGAACGATTGGATAAAGACGGAAACCGAAGAGCGAATCTTCGGCGCCTGTCCCTAGGGTTTCCAAAGTGGCAAAGAAATTTCCAACAAGGCGCCCTTTAACCCTCTCTCGAGGGGCATCAGGCCCGAATTTTGGAACCCCGCAAATGCAGGCTTTGGGGTATGACTTCGAAAGCTCCATGTAGCGGCGAATCATGCCTGCGGGGTGTTGACCATCTGAATCCATGAGAAGTACATGTGAAAATCCATCATTAAGGGCGATGCGAAGAGAGGCGAGAAACGCCCCGCCTTTTCCAACGTTACGCGTCATACGGAGGAAGCGCGTGCCCGCAGGAGCTCTAGCTTCGGCAAGGATATCGCTGCCGTCGGTGCTGCCATCCACACACACCCAGACATGTTCCCACTGCGCGCTCGCCTTGTGGATCGTCGCGGCAAGTTGAGGGCCGCTATTGTAGCTTGGCATGAGGACGAGTGATTTCATGTTCTTCGAATGCCCTAAAGGCTACCTCGTGAAGCATCACCTGGGAAGCAACGGGAACCGCCCTTTTAGAGAATTAGCGGCACCCTCTATTACTGCAACGATACAACAACGAGCTGTAGGCAAAGCCTGGGGCTTTTACGATTACGAACCTGATACCCTTCCACAGAAAGAAAGCGATTTAATGGTCAACCACGAGGGAGGAAAATTGCACATGCAAGAAGCAACGAAGTCCCCAATCAACAGAATTGCCCGTGACAGAAAACTCAATTTTTAGAGCAACTTTTCCGAACTCATCACGAAAACAGCCGAAGCCCGCCGAGCCTTTATTTAAGGGGTTGTAGAGGGTTTTTGGGGAGTAAAAAAGGGGAGCGGGTGAAGGGAATCGAACCCTCGTATGCAGCTTGGGAAGCTGCCGTTCTGCCATTGAACTACACCCGCGAAGAATTTTTAATTATTGATTTATATGGCGGTGATCGCAAGTCTGGAATTCACCCTATGAACTTCCCCTTGATTAAAACCGGCCTGAATTTATGTATTTTTCGTTATGTTAAATAAAATTACTTTTCCCCGCGTTGCCATGGCTCCCTTGGCGGCGGTTGTTGTGTTGTCTGGTTGCTCGAATCTGACTCCAGGTGAGAATGCCGCGCTGGCTGGTGCGGCTACTGGATTGGCGGTAGGGTTGCCTTTGGCTCTGACTGGGGTAAATCCTGCAGTAACCATCCCGGTAACAGCCGGTGCAGCTGTGTTAGCAGGGGGTGGAACCTATTTAATTGCTAAAAAGCAAGCAACAACACGCCAGAGGCAGGTTGCGGAGGATCGTGCTCGGGATTACGTCGCTCGCACTGGTGAATATGCGAAACGATCAACCCGCTATATCGCTGTTCGCACCGAGGATGTTCGCTCTCAAGGCAAGGCGCAGGTGATGATTTACGACATCAATGCTGGTCGCATCATCGGTGATACTATTTATGACCTGCGCTCTGTGCCTCCAGTCGGCGAGATGGGTGAATTCAATGGCTACCGGGCTCGCTACATTGGAACTGGTAGTTAATTTTGCTCTCAGGGAACTTGTTGCAAGTGATCCGGTGTTTTGAGCATTCTGTTTGTATGAAATTTCCCATTCGCCCAAGGGCTCATCAGTTCTCCGGATTTACATTGATCGAAATGTTGATTGTTATCTCGATCATTGTGGTTCTTGCTGGCTTGGCATTCCCTGCAGTCAACGTGGCCATCGATTCAGCTCGCAAGTCTCAAGCAAAGTCCACTGTGACGCAAATTGCTGCTGCTGTTACTGCCTACGAGACGGAGTACGGCAAGTTGCCTAGCGGGGATGCGACAACTGTAGATTTGTCATTTGTACAGATTCTCGCCGGCCTAGATAACGTTGAAAATCCACGGCGGATTGTCTTCTTGGAAGCACCTGTGTGGAAAAAAGGGAAGGGCGGAACAAATGCTCAAGGGTATTGCGATCCTTGGGATGAAGCGACGCCATACTCAATCGCGCTGGATGACGATTATGATAATGAGATAGACGTCTCGACGAATGGTTCAGCAACCGGAAGTGAAACAATTCGCAAAAAAGTGGGGGTCTGGAACGTAAATACGACAAACCGGTACCAAATTCGCTCTTGGGATTGATAGAAGCCTTTTTTCAACCGATGTGAGCGGATAGTGAACGGTCTATCTCGGCTGTGCTTGGTTTGTGTGACGAATATCTTTCACACTGACAGCGTAAATAGTGTCTTCCGCGATATTTTTGGCTAGATCACCGATGCGTTCCAAGCATCTGGCGACAAAGATAAGTTCGAGCATGCCACGAATAGAATCAGGGTTTGTCGGCATGAGGGAGGTAATCGATTCGGCGAAATTACGGTTCATCTCGTCGAGTTCCTTGTCGCGCGGTTTTAGAGTCTCCGAAAGGGCCGGGTCTCCATCGGCATAAGCTTTCATGGCATCTGCAAACATTGCCATGGTATGCTGAAACATGGGTTGTATCCGGGAACTATCTGGAATGGCTTGAACCGCGCATAGTTTTCGCGCCCGTCTGGCGATCCCGACAGCTTGATCTGCCGCCCGTTCAATATTGACGCTCGTTTTCATGGCCGAGATCACATTTCTAAGATCCGAGGCTACCGGGTGGTAACGCAGCATGATTTCCATTCCTTCGGTATCGACTTGGATTTCGAGACTGTCGATTTCCTCATCATCAACAATGACGGTGTTGCACCAGTCCTCGTCTCGATCAAAAAGACCCTTGCGGGCATTCTCAAGACTGCGTTGGAAGAGGCTGGACATCATAAGAACGTCCTTGCGGAGATTTTCAAGGGCGGACTCGAAGCTTGTGAGGATGTGACGTTTAGGCTCCATGGCTTATTAGTTATTGATTGTTAGTTTATTAAAAATTAATCAGCCGAACCGGCCAGTGATGTAATCTTCGGTTTGTTTTGAAGCGGGATTGGAGAAAAGTTTCTGGGTATCATCCAACTCAATGAGTTTACCCAAGTAGAAAAATGCGGTGCGGTCTGAGCAACGGGTGGCTTGTTGCATATTGTGGGTTACGATAACGATCGTGAATTCCTCTTTGAGTTCGCGAATCAACTCCTCCACCTTGACTGTAGCAATGGGGTCGAGGGCTGAGCATGGTTCATCCATGAGGAGAATCTCAGGGCGATTGGCGATGGCCCGAGCAATGCATAGTCGCTGCATCTGGCCACCTGAAAGACTGAGAGCGCTTTCATGAAGGCGGTCCTTGGCCTCGTCCCAAAGGGCGGCTCCCTTTAGGCTGCGTTCAACAGTTTCGTCGAGGATGGACTTCTTGTTCTGTCCTGCAACGCGGAGAGGGTAAACGACGTTTTCGTAGATCGATTTCGGAAAGGGGTTTGATTTTTGAAACACCATGCCCACGCGCTTGCGCAAAGAAATGACCTCGATATGAGGGTCGTAGATGCTTTTGTTATGAATAACAATATCGCCCTCATGGTGGATGTCATCGATAAGATCGTTCATGCGGTTGAGGTTCCGCAAAAGGGTAGATTTTCCACAACCTGATGGGCCAATGAATGCGGTCACCTGACGCTCCGGGATGTCCATTGAGATATCAAACAGCGCCTGTTTTTTCCCGTAGAAGAAACTGAAGTTGCGGATGCTGATGAAGTCGGGGCGTGGTTCTGTCGAGTCGTTGTTTATCACGGTCAGTGGATGGGGCTTTTTAAGATTTATCGAACTAGAAAGCGCCTGCGGAGAATTTCTTGCGGAGTTTTTCACGAATCAGGATGGCTGAAAGATTGAGGACTACAACGAGGACGATCAAAAGGAGAGTCGTAGCGAACACCATGGGCTTTGCTGCCTCAGAATCCGGTGATTGAAACCCCAAGTCGTAAATGTGGAATCCTAGGTGCATGAATTTGCGTTCGAAATGGAAAAATGGAAACTCCGTATCGAGCGGCAGGCTTGGCGCGAGCTTGACCACACCGACGAGCATGAGTGGAGCAACTTCTCCAGCGCCACGCGCCATGGCAAGGATGAGTCCTGTAAGAATGCCAGGAAGGGAAGCGGGAAGGACGATATGGCGGATGGTTTGCCACTTAGAGGCGCCACACGACAGTGAACCCTCTCTCATGCCTCTTGGAACGGCAGCCATGGCCTCCTCAGTGGCAACAATGACGACTGGAACGGTCATCAAAGCCAGTGTGGCAGCGGCCCAAAGAATGCCGCCCGTGCCAAATGTCGGTGTGGGGAGATAGTTTGAAAAGAAAAGGGTGTCGAGGGTGCCCCCCACGAAATACACAAAAAACCCCAACCCAAAAACGCCGAAGACGATCGAAGGAACACCAGCCAGGTTGTTCACCGCGATACGGACTGAGCGAACAAAGAACCCCTGTTTAGCATATTCTCGCATGTAGATGGCGGCAATGACTCCAAATGGAACAACAGCAACGCTCATCAGAAGAGTCATGACAAAGGTTCCAAAAATCGCTGGGAATATTCCGCCTTCGGTATTTGCTTCGCGCGGTTCCTCAGTAAGAAAATTCCAGATATTGTGACAGAAGAGGCCCAACTGTTGCAAAGGAGTGAGAGTATTGGGTTGGTAATAGGAGACAATTTCACCAATGGGCAAGCGGCGCTCTAGGCCACTTGGGGTCTTAAAAACAAGGGTATTGGTGGACTGTTCTGTTCGAAGGGTGCGGGCTTTGGATGCGAGGGCTTCGTATTTGGCGTTCAGGGCCACGATCTCGCTTGATTTTTGATCGCCACCCTGGACACGTAGGTCGTTAAGGCGAGTGTTGATAGTGCCGATATCGCCTTTTTCAATCCGTTCTATGGCATTCCTTCTCTCGTTGGCTTCATTCACTAGCGAGGAGAGGGTTTGAAGAAAGTCAGGCGATTGGCTGGAGATGGAGGATCCATTGGCCAGCAGGAGTTCCTGGAGGTAGCCAAAAGCGATCCCATATTCAAGGCGTTCAATCCGAAATATCTCCGCCGGTTCCTTCATGGATTCGATGTCCGCTCTGTTGGCAAAAACAAAATTGAGGCCGTATGCATCTTTGTTGCCTACGTAGAATTGGACTTCTTTCTGTTCCTCAAGCTTCGATCCATCGGGTCCAAGAATCGGGATGCGTTTGGTGCGGGTCAGGACAAGTTCCCCCGTGATTGTGCTTCCGGAATTCGGCACAGGATTGGCAACACCAGGTTTGATGGTCGCTTCAATGACTCGCTTTGGCCAGAAGACAGGAATTCCGTTGGCGACTATGATGCCAAGGAGACCAATGACCATCAGGAGGCCGATTGAAAGACCCATGGCGCTAATCCAGACGAACGGCTCACCAGGAGCCGCCATGGTGCGTGTCAGATCTTTGTGAGTTTCCTGTGCCATTGGGTTTAAACAGTCTTGAATTTCTCTCGGAGGCGCTGGCGAAGGACTTCGGCAACGGTATTCACAGCAAAAGTGAGCAGGAACAGAACCATAGCACCAAGGAATAAGGTGCGGTAAAGGGTGCTGTGATGGGGGGCTTCGGGCAGTTCGACAGCTATATTTGCCGACAGTGTTCGCATGCCGGAAAAGATGTTCCATTCCATGATCGGAGTGTTCCCGGTGGCCATGACAACAATCATTGTTTCCCCGACAGCACGCCCGAGACCGATCATCAGGGCTGAAAAAATTCCCGCTGAGGCCGTGGGCAGGACAATACGCAGCGCCGTTTGCCAACGACTGGCCCCGCAGGCCATGGAGCCGATACGCAGTGATTTGGGGACATTGGAGAGGGCATCCTCGGTGATTGTAAAAATAATCGGAATAACGGCAAATCCCATCATAAAGCCAACAACCAGAGAGTTCCGCTGGTCATAGGTGGTTCCTGTTGCCGCAGGCCACCACGCAGGAAAATCGCCAATGCGCTCTCTACTGGTGGGATCGGTAACCGAAAATGCGATCGCTTCAAAAGCCGGGCCGAGTCCCCATAGGACATAGCCGCTGGCGAACAGAATTGGGAGAAAGACAATCCATTCGCGGCCAGCGGGAATAAATTTTCGAAATTGGATTGGGAGGTGGCTCCAAACAAACCCTGTGGATGCCGCAATGACAGGCAAACCGGCAGCGACGAGAAGGAGTGAAGGCACTTCATTCTCAATTAGGGGGGCAATGTAAATTGCCGCTAGAAAACCAAGCACTACCGATGGGAGGGAAGCCATGATTTCCATGACCGGCTTAATCATCGAACGTGAACCAGGGTCGAGAAACTGCGATGTGTAGAGAGCAGCCAGGAGGGCGATCGGCACGGCAAAGATCATTGCATAAAGGGTGCCTTTGAATGTGCCGAATATGAGGGGGATGAGGGAGTATTTCGGCTCAAAGTCGTCGCTACCCCCTGTGCTTTGCCACTCCCACTTGGGACTGGAGACCCCCTCATACCAGACTTTGCCGAAGAGCGCATTCCAACCCGAGTCTGCATGGGGGTCGTGGATTTCAAAAAAGTGCAGTTTGTTTGACGAATCGAGAATCGCCATGCGCTGATACTTTCCGCTGATCACTGCGTTCACAGGATTAAAAGGAAGGCTTTGCTGCCAGCGAATGGAATCGGTGGTTGAATAGCGGAGCGACAGTTTATTTCCTCCCCCAATCAAAAAGGCTTTGTTTCGGAGGGTTGAGGCTATGAAATGGGGTGTGGCACCCAGTTCTGCAAATTCATGGGTGAGTCCGTAAAGGCGTTTATCTCCGCCCTCGGGATAGTAGAGGCTGAAAATGCAGTTCTCACCCGATTCACTGCCAAAAATAATTGAGACATCTCCAAAAAGAAATGTGGCAGCGGCAATACTTGGATTCTCAAGGTGGTCAAAAGGGGCGAAGGTTTGAATCACTGAAAACCCATTATTATCTCCACCCAGGACGAGAAAGTGCACCCTGCCATCACTAGTTGTGACAATCAGAGAATCAGCGGTGCCTGGGACCAGAATTCGTGTTGGGGTGCCTGATATAAGTGAGGTGAGATCAAATGTTGCCTCGAGGGATGTCTTCCCTGCACCGAGGAGTGATCGTTTGCGTTTATAAAGTGATGCAGAAATCCGGCGCCCTTCACCATCAGGCTGGATTGCTACGACAAGTTTTTGGGTGCCTGAGTCTCCATAAGCGATACTGAGAATGGGTTGGGTGGGAATTCCGATCGATTCGGGGGATGCTGCCCTCGGGTTGATTGTGATCAGTTGCCGCCCATCGGACTCGGATGAACTGAAATTTGGTGAAACTAGAAAGAATCGGCCGTCATTCGTGCCGAGCATAATTTCCTGCTCCCGTTTGTTAAGTGTCGCGGCAGTGAATCGTGGCTGGGGAGTTTCTGCAAAATCAATGGGAATTTCCTGAATCTTTCCAGTCTCAAAATCGGCTGTCAGCAGCTTGCCATCTGGTTCCATAAGGAATGGAAGTGAGCCCCACTCATCAATTCCTATAATTGAGTAGTGGTTGTCGGGAAGTTGAATGCTTTTGGCTGCAGTGACACTTGCCGGAGCGAAGAGCGGCCAGATTTGGAAAAAAATGAAGAAGAAAATACCCAGCACTGAAGTGATCACCAAAGCCCCTCCTGCTTTGATCACTAGAGTCATGAAGCGGTCCATGAACAAGGTGGCAGGAGCGGTCTGGAAACGATTTTTTCCGGTGGCGTGCTCTGGCAGTTTTTCAGGCATGGTTGCTTCTTGGTTATGACACTTGAATCTTCAACAGGAAACAACCCCGCCGATTCGAACGACGGGGTTGTGATACTTCAAAGACTACCTTGATAAGGGGTCAATTGGCCAGTTGAGAGAGAACCTCTTGTGCAGTTTCTTCCGGAAGAGGGAAATACCCATCCTTGATCACGATTTCCTGCCCATCCCTTGCAATGATATATTTTAAAAACTCCCAAGTGAGCTTGTCCATCGGCACACCTGGTTTTTTGTTCACATACACATAGAGGAAGCGGGCAAGGGGGTACTCGCCGCCCACGCAGTTCTCGTAAGTGGCATCTGAAAAACTGGAAGCGGACTCGCCGAGTGGCACGGTGCGCACATCGGATGTTTTGTAGCCGATGCCAGAGTAACCGATTGCGCCGAGGTCAGTGGCGATCCCTTGAACGACGGCTGAGGAGCCGGGCTGTTCTTTCACCGAGGTTTTATAGTCTCCTTTGGCGAGAGCTTCATCCTTGAAGAATCCATAAGTTCCCGAAGCACTATTGCGCCCATAGATAGAGATCGGCTTGCTAGTCCAGCTGTCGGATAGACCGACCTGCCCCCAATTGGTAATGTCTTCACCGCCACTCTTGCGGCTGCTTGAGAAGATGCCATCCACCTGTTTCATGGTTAGCCCTTTGATTGGATTGTCCTTGTTTACAAAAACAGCCAAGGCATCAACGGCCACTGGAACCGCCATGGGCTTGTAGCCGAATTTCTTTTCAAAGGCATCGATCTCGGAACTTTTCATTGGACGGCTCATTGGGCCAAGTTGGGCTGTGCCCTCAATCAATGCTGGTGGGGCAGTTGAGGAGCCCTTGCCTTCGATCTGAATATTCACATTCGGATAAGATTTTTTGAATCCCTCAGCCCACAGGGTCATGAGATTATTGAGAGTATCGGACCCAATGGAGTTCACATTTCCGGTAACTCCGCTGACTTGGTTATAGGGTTGGATCGCTGGATCGACGGTGAGTGTGGCCGCAAAAGCGGAGCCAGTGACTGCAGCTGATGCAAGTAGGGTGAGTAATGGTTTCATAGTTGAGGATCGTAGAAATAAAGAAAATCCGGATCAGGCAACGTCAGGAATTGTAACAATCATGTGACGTGTGCAGATAAAAAAAGGCGTGTCATGGGAGTGGATTGGGCCGCTTGTTGAAGATGCGAAACCAGTTTCCAAAGTGTTTCCTCAACGCTTCACGGGTGGTGAGATAACGGCCTTCCGGGGTCCCCCCCCGGCGGATTGCGGCCAGCAAGGCGGGCAGTGAAAGTTCATCTAGATCAAATGACGTGCTTGCCGTGCCGACAGCCGAAGCATGGTGGGCATCACTCGAGGCGGTCATCGAGAGACCTCTGGATTTTGCATAGGCAAAAGCAAGTTCGTTGAATTTAGGAGAGCTTACAGCGGCGTTGAATACCTCAAGGGCGTCTATGTCTAGGGAGTCGAGCACAGATGGGCGAATGCCGGCTCGCCAGCTATCGAATGGGTGCGCTGGTATCGCGATACCCCCGGCGGCATGAATGGCCTCTACGACATCCTTGGCCGGGCGCCCCTTTAGACGGGGAAGGGTGGTTCCAATGCACAAAAGGTGTCCCTCAGCGGTGCTCACTTCCACCCCAGGAACAACTAGAAAACCCTCTGGAGCCGAAATGGGGTGTGGTTGAAGGTGGGCATCGCAATTGTCGTGGTCCGTGATTGCTATGCCGCAGAGACCTTTTGCCAAAGCTGCAGAAACAAGTTCATCAGGAGGGTTGCAGGCATCCTTGGAATGGTAGGAATGAACATGTAAGTCGAAGCGGCGGGTCATTGCAGAGTTTCCTTTGTAGCCATAACAACTTTAGATTGGGAATCATGAATGTTGCTTTCAAAGAATGGGCGGTGGTCTGTGAGGCGCTTGGTAGCGGACGGCAGAGTGTGATTATGAGGAAAGGTGGGATTGCCGAGGGGCGTGATGGGTTTGCCTTTAAACATCACGAATTTTTTCTTTTTCCTACATGGTTCCATGAGCAGGTTGGGAAAACCATTTTATCATCGGATACCTTGCTTCCAGAACAACTCGATGGCGAGATCGAGATTCGTTTCGCAGCGGTGTTGGAGTGGAGTCGTTTGGTGGCTGATCAGTCGACATTGGCGTCGTTGCGTCCGTTTCATATCCTAGCAGATAGTGTTTTGGCGGAGCGTTTCCATTACGATGAACCGAAGGGGATTCATGTCGGGTTCGTTCGTGTCTTCAAGCTGAACCCACCAAGCCGTCTTGAAATGAGGCCAACATTCGGTGGATGCCGATCGTGGGTGGACGTGCCATCACTGGATAATGCAAAGCTGGTTTCTGTGCTGAACGATGACGAGCATGCATCTCGTCGTGAGGAATTGGCGGGAATCCTTGGTTGAGAAGCCCGGAATTATCTCAACGGTTCTTCGGTTTCCTCTAGCGTTTCATCTTCCTCAATCTCTCGGCGGAGAGCTTTTGAGATAAAGGGGCGAACAAATCCGTAAATGAGAAAGCTGACAAAGAGTAGCGCTGGCATCCACTGGTAATTCATGGCAGTAAATGCCAAGACCAAAATGAAACCCAGAAATGCTGGAATCGAGCGTTGGGTTCGCCAGTTTACGCTTTTAAAGCTGGGGTATTTGACGTGGCTGAACATCATGAAGGAGAGAAAAATAAGGAGGACAGGCAGCGCGTATTTCCATGAACCAATGACGCGTTGATCTTCCTGAATCCAAAGCATAAGAAGCGTGAGAGAAGCAATAAGCCCTGCTGCAGCGGGAATCGGGAAGCCTTGAAAATCCTTCTCCGGTTTGTCTCCGCTGGAGGCGGCGAGGCAATTGAACCGAGCTAGTCGGAGGGTGCCGCAAAGAAGGAAAAAGAAGGCAATTAACCACCCAGTGCGTTGGAAGTCCCTGAGAACGATTTGGTAGACAAGCAATGCAGGAGCGATCCCAAAGGAAATCGTGTCGGCAAGTGAATCGAATTCACGCCCAAATGGACTTTCATGCCCGCCAAGACGGGCGAGGCGACCGTCCAATAGATCGAACACGCAGGCCCCGAGGATGAAAGCAATCGCTTCATGGTAAAGAGATCCAACGGGTTCCCCAGTGGCGAGATGAATCGAGGCTTCGATAATCCGGAGAGTCGCCGCAAAGCCGCAAAAAAGGTTTCCAGCCGTCATAAGATTCGGCAGGAGATAAATTCTCGGCTCTCGGGGCTGACTCATTAGGGGATTTGTGGAAGTTCGGCTAGGATGGTTTCGCCACCACGAACGCGGTCGCCATTTTTTACAAGAATCTTTGCATCAAGTGGCAGGTAGAGTTCGGTGCGGGAACCGAAACGGATCATGCCGAAGCGGGCGCCACGATCAAGGGTGTCACCAACCACCGCCCATGGACAGATACGCCGAGCGATGGCCCCAGTGATTTGCTTGACCATAACGGTACCAGATGGGCCCGCGATAACCCAAGATCGACTTTGATTCAGAATGGAGCAGCGAGGATCTCTCGCATCGAGGAAAAGGCCGGGTTTTGGCTCGGAGTGGGTGACCTCACCAGCAATTGGCGAGCGGTTGACATGGACATCCAGCACAGAAAGAAAAATGCCAATCCGCTGGACACGTTTTTTGAGGAATTCATCTTCGTCGACTTCATCGATCGTTGTCACCACGCCATCAGCGGGAGAGACGGCCAGATGTTCGCCCGCAGGCGGTACACGTTCCGGGTCGCGGAAGAAGTAGAGTGTGAACAAAATGGCCGCAGCGAAAAGAATCGAGGCGACAGGAAGCAGCGCAAGGGTGAGGAGCCATCCAGCGGCCAGCGCCCCCAAGATCCAAGTCGCCTCGGTTAAAGCCTTGTTTTTCATGCGCGCAGATTATCAGTGGCAAGGGCTTTGCCAAGCGTAGGAGTCGATGTGCGGCGGTTATTCAATGTTTTTGTTCTAAGGGGTGAGGTAAAGGAGCGGCGTCCACAGGAGTGTTCAATCTCAGATGAGTATTAGAGCTAGAGGAGGTCGGAACGGCAATCAGGGCGATTTCCTGCTCAAGATGCCTTCCCAAGCCAATATGGGAGGCGCTTTCAAGCCAACGTGTTGATTTTTCCAATGAGGGGAGTTTTGAAATGGCGCGATTTTCATCGATTAGTCGACCAGCGGTGGCATCGATAGCCACCGGATCGCGGCTCATGAAAATCGTGTGGTGGTCGAGTAGAAAACCGGGGTTTGGAAATGGTCCACCAGCATATTGAAGGCGCAAACCGTCGAGGATGGTGAGGACCACCTTGTCACGGATCATGGCGTCAGCATAAATTTCGGCAAGATAGGGGTCGCCGTGATCAGGTTCCCTTGTGAAGCGCCGCCAATTGTCGATGTTGGGAATCGTCATGTTTGCAATTGCCCCATTGAGGCCGGTAAGAAAGCTATCCATGAGGCTAGGAATATTAATCACTTTATCAATTTGCTGACTTAAGATCTTTGAATAATGGCTGGTGCTGCTGAGTTGCTCGTTGGCAGCCAAGAGGCGTTCGACAGGAGATCCGTCATTGATGCCAAATTTGCTATCGCCCCAAATTAAACGACCGACAACCGGGGCGGTAACTTTGGACTGTGGATCGTAGCCATCAGGGTCGGTCCAGCGGAGTCGATAGTTTGGCGAATCGATTGAGAACCCCGCTGTGAGCAGGTCGTCCTTATTGCGGTCCCAGACGATGATGTTTGAAGCTGGAATACCTGCCTCGCGTAATCCAACAGCAACGGCATTCACAATCTCAGTCCTTGTTCCCCCAATCGAGCCACCAGAGGCAGCGACCTTGATGCCCACTCGATCCGTTGGCTTTACTAGGCTAGCCCACGCCGCAGAGGGGGTGGGATGACCCGTGAGACGGCAGACGAGCGTATCTACCATCCTTTTTACGATAGCTGAATTCACCACCGGCCCATCAATGGAGCGCGACTCCATGGCGAAATAAATAGTTGATTGGGGGGGGGAGAGAGGTTCGAGGGCTTGAGTCGAGTGGATCAAAAAACATGCCATCGTGATCAAGACGTAGGCAAGATGCGTGAGCCAATGCTTTTTAATGAGGTGATGATCTGTAGCGTTGTAACTCAACGTGGTGGATGCCTTATGTATTGGATTGTCTTCGGAAACGTTGGACTGGGGGAGTTATGAGCCTTGCCCCGGAGGAACCTCAATCGCTTCACAGACTTCCCGCCACCCAGGAAAATTCCAAGTATTTGGAAAGCCGCGGCATTGCAGAGGCTTGACCTCTTGGATTCTGCAATCACTCCCCTCAAGAAAGATACAGGAGTTGTCGGGGTTGTCGATCAGTGCAAGACCATCCCGACGCGGACGCAGGCGGGTGAACTGTTGAATGAACTCGTGCACGGTCAATCCCAGATACTGTGAAATGGAAGAGATGTCGTCATTCGTGAGCTTCACAAAGCCTGGCCAGCGACAGCAATTTGTGCACCGCTGACAGGCGTAGACGACTGGAGGTTTATTCTCCGAGTCGCTTTCCAGGCAGGAGGTAGTTGACGGCATAGTCACGGACAGCGTCCTCGAGGGGGGTCATGGGTTGCACGAACCCTGTGTCTCGAATCTTCGAGATGTCAGCACACGTATGGTATTGATACTGGTGTCTTATGCTGTCCGGCATCTCGATGTATTCGATATTTGGTTCCTTGCCGAGCGCTGTGAAGAGTGCTCCCGCAAGATCGTTCCATGTGCGAGCCACACCAGAACCGATATTATAAAGACCGCCGGCGTCTTCTTGTTCCGCGAGGTGGAGAGTCATCTCCACGGCATCCTTTACATAAACGAAGTCGCGCATCTGACCCCCGTCAAGGTATTCGGGTTTGTGGCTTTTAAAGAGGCGAATTCTGCCTGTTTCTTGGATTTGATCGAAGGCCTTGCAAACAAGGCTTCGCATATCACCCTTGTGGTATTCATTTGGGCCAAAAACGTTGAAATATTTGATCCCGACAATTTCAGGCAGGATCTCCTCACGGCAGGCGTAAAGGTCAAAAAGGTGCTTGGAGTACCCGTAAAGATTCAGAGGGCGAAGTTTTGAGATATCATCGGATTTGTCATCCATCCCAGCAGTCCCATCCCCGTAGGTAGCTGCAGAGGATGCATACACAAAGCGCGATCCCGAGAAGAGAGCCCAACGGCAGAGGTCCTTCGTGTAGGCATAGTTGTTTTCCAAGACAAATTCTGCATCTGTCACGGTGGTGGAAGAGCAGGCACCAAGATGAAATACTGCGGCAAAACGTCCAAAATGGTCTGGGTCATCTTGAATGCCCTCAATGAATTCATCTGCCGGCACATAGTCTTCGAAGGCAAGAGGAAGGA
>CALAPX010000281.1 GCA_937888355.1 uncultured Spartobacteria bacterium | reverse complement strand
AAGGTGATCCCTCGGTGCGCGACCCTCTCCAAGCCTTGGAGGAATACAAAAAGTCCGCGAAAGGAGGGAATGCCCACGCCGAATTTATGGTGGGAACATTTTACGAAGAGGGCAAGGTTGTGCCGCAGGATATCGCCAGAGCCATCCAAAGCTATAAAATTGCCGCTCCGAACTCGGAGGAGGCCCGCGCAAGGCTCGCCCGGTTATACGGCCAAGGCCAAGGAGTGGAAAGAGATCCCGTGGAGGCCTACAAGTGGCTGGAAACGGCAAAATTGAGTGCTACTCATGACGCAGCGCTCAAGCAACTCAAAGCCGAACTGGAAGCCACGCTGACTCCGGAGCAGCGCCAAGTGGCCGCTTCAAACATCGAAGCCTACATCAAGCAGCACAACATTGAGCAGGATGTATTTTAATGCTAAAAATCAACATGCTTTTGTGACAACGCTGGCGCTTCGCTGGAAAAGATTTACGATCCGCTAAGCGTCGTTGATAGAAGCTATCCTTTAAGGAAGTAGGCCACAATTTTAAGTGGCATATCATTAGTCGTGGGCTATCGTGCCACGCCAAAATTTTGCAAAGTTCCCCACGGCCTTTGCTCGATGTTCCTTTAAGTTTGAATCCCATTTTTAACCTTGCCATGGTCAGACCTTCAGCCCGCATCCTCCTCGCTGCCTGCCAATTTCTGCTTTGTGCCGCTGGGGGTTCGCTTGCCTCGGGTGATGCCCCGGTCCTCGAACAGCTCGCTGCCCACAATGTCGTGTGGGACTCACCCAGTCAGGACATGCATGGCTCGATGCCAATCGGCAATGGCGACCTCGCCGCGAATGTCTGGGTGGAGCCGAGTGGCGATCTGGTGTTCTACCTCTCCAAGAGCGATGCGTGGGATGCCGACCAGGAACTTCTCAAGCTCGGCCGCGTGCGCATCCGGCTCGACAAGCCGTTCGTGCGCGATGGACGGCCGTTCCGCCAGGAACTCGATCTGGCCCGTGGCTGCATCGTGGTCGAATCCGGCGCGGGGGATGACAAAACCACGGTGGACTTCTGGATCGATGCCAACCGCCCGGTGGTGAATGTCCAGATCAGGGGCGCCGAGGCGTTCACCGCAGAGGTCGCTCTGGAGTCATGGCGCAAGGACACGATCCTGCCGTCGGAGGGCAATGCCATCCGATGGTACCATCGAAACACCGAGAGCATTTTTGCCGAGACTCTGAAAAACCAGCACCTCGGCCATGCAGTCGGCAAATTCCATGACCCGCTCCTGAATCTCACCTTCGGCGGTTTGATCGCAGGGGAAGGATTGGTCTCGAAGGATGATAAGACGCTGGCCACTGCCACGCCGGTGAAGTCCCTTAACATTCGCATCCATGCGCTCACCGCGCAAACGCCCGAGGCCGCCGCGTGGGTCTCGCAACTCGACACCCTCCGCGCTGCCAACGACAAGGTTGCGGCCACCGAAGCCCGCCCAGCGCATGAACAGTGGTGGAAGGATTTTTGGAACCGCAGTTGGATTTTTCCAGAGGGGACCGAGGAAGCCAAGGCCGTGGGCCGCGCCTATGCCTTGCAGCGCTGGATCCAAGCCGGTGCGGGCCGCGGAGCCTACCCGATCAAGTTCAATGGGTCGCTCTTCGCCGTCGACGGACAGTCTTACAACAAAACAACGGGCCAATGGCAGGAGCAAAACGCAGATTGGAGTAAATGGGGTGGCCCATACTGGTTCCAGAACACACGCGAACCGTATTGGGCAATGCTCTACGCCGGCGATTACGAGCAAATGGAGCCGCTCTGGAAGATGTACCGTGATGCCGTGCCGCTACTGAAAGAGCGCACGAAAACCTACTTCAACCACGACGGGATTTTTTGTTCCGAAACCATGCACCCGTGGGGACTGAACAGACAGGGCGACTTCGGGAAAAACAACAAGGAGTTTTACCCCGCCAATGCATTTATCCGCTATTATTGGGACAGCGGGATCGAGCTTTCCCAGATGATGCTCGACCGTTACGCCCACGCACCAAGCGAGGAGTTCGCCAAGACCACGCTGGTCCCGATCGCGGACGGGGTGGTGACATTTTACGACCAGCACCACAAACGCACCGAAGACGGGAAAGTTCACTTTTCGCCCGCAGCCAGTCTCGAAACATGGCACACCGCCGAGGACCCACTCCCGGTGGTTGTCGGCCTGCGCACAGTGCTCACGCGTTTGCTGGAATTGCCAGAGTCTCTTGCCACGCCGGAGCAGCGCGAAAAGTGGTCGCGCTTCCTCGCGGAGTTGCCCGAGACTCCCATGGCTGAGGAAAACGGAAAGAAATGGATTCTGCCCGCCCGTACCTTCTCGGATCGCAGAAATTCTGAAAATCCCGAACTCTACGCTGTCTTTCCCTACCGCGCCTATGGCCTCGGCAAGCCTGATCTCGAAACCGCCCTCGAGACTTGGAACCGGCGCTTGGTTAAAGCCACTGGCGGATGGCGTCAGGACTCGATCCAAGCCGCTCTGCTCGGCCTGACCGATGAGGCCGAGGGCTATGTCGTGAAAAATGCGACTGAACAGTCATTGATTGGCGCGAAGCCGCCCAAACCCTCGCGGTTTCCAGCCTTCTGGGGGCCAAATTTCGATGGCACGCCCGACCAATGCCAGGGTTCGGTGACGCTCATCGCCCTGCAGCGCATGCTTATGCAGTGCGACGGCGACACGATCCGCCTTGTGCCGGCCTGGCCGAAGGACTGGAACGCCAGCTTCAAACTCCACGCTCCGAATAACACGGTCGTCGAAGGCCGCGTGGAAAACGGCAAGGTGACCGACCTGAAAGTGACTCCCGAATCCCGCCGCAAGGATGTGATTGTCGGAGCGGAATGAAACAACAACATTGCTCGGCTGGGCGGCGGCTCACTGCCCCCTCACCCTTCAGACATCGAATTTTTATGGAGAAAAGAATGAGAAAAATAGTCGCCACTCAACTCGCTGTGCTCGGGCTTTCTGCTCAGGCCATGGCGCTTGATCTTTATGTCAGTCCGCAAGGCAAGGACACAAATCCAGGAACCCAGGGAGCGCCCTTGGCAACCCTCGCTGCCGCGCGTGATGCCGCCAGAAAGGTGGCTGGTAAGGAAGCGGTAGTCGTGAAAGTTGGGAATGGCACCTATCACTTGCCGGAGACGCTTGTGTTTTCACCGGAGGACTCGGGGAGCGCAGAGTTTCCAGTTGTCTATCGTGCCGAAAATGAGGGAGGCGCGATTCTGAGTGGAGGGTCCGAACTCAAGCTCGAGTGGAAGCCATTTCGCGATGGCATCTTCCAAGCGGCGACGCCTGAGGGATTGGAGGTCGATCAGCTTTTCATCAATGGCAAGGCCAAGCGCATGGCCCGCTACCCGAACTTCGACGCCTCAAAAAAGACGGATGCCTACCAAGGGTATTCGGCAGATGCCTTTTCCAAAGAGCGTGCGGCAACATGGGCGAACCCAGCCGGTGGATACATCCATGCCATGCACACCTCCCGCTGGGGCGGCTACCACTACCGGATCACAGGAAAGGATTCCACGGGCGAGGTGACGTATGAAGGGGGATGGCAGAACAACCGCCAGATGGGGATGCACAAGGATTTCCGCATGGTGGAGAATATCTTCGAGGAACTCGATGCGCCCGGTGAGTGGTTCCATGATCGCAAGACCTCGACGCTGTATTTCAAGCCCGAATCAGGAACCGATCTTGCAACGGCAACAGTCGAAGTCGTGCGCCTGCGGCATCTGGTCGAGTTCCAAGGATCACTGGAGAAACCGGTGAAGCACATTACCCTGGAAGGGTTCACAGTGCGCCATGCCGCGCGGACCTTCATGGATTGCAAAGAGCCACTCCTGCGGTCGGACTGGGCCATCTACCGCGGCGGGGCATTCCTTCTGACTGGCACGGAGGATATCGATATCCTGGACTGCGTGTTCGATCAGGTCGGTGGCAATGCCATTTTCGTCAACAACTACAACCGGCGTGTTTTGATCAAGGGCTGCCATATCCACGACACCGGCGCCAGCGGCGTGTGCTTCGTGGGTGATCCGGCCGCGGTCCGCGACCCGCTTTTTGAATACCAGCAATCCCAAGACCTCACGAAAGTAGACCCGGCTCCCGGACCGAAGAGTGACAACTATCCCGTGGATTCCATCGTGGAGGATTGCCTCATCCACGGCATCGGCCGGGTTGAGCGCCAACCTGCGGCCGTGCAGATCTCGATGGCCAAAGGCATCACCGTGCGTGACACCTCGATCTACGACTGCGCCCGCGCGGGCATCAATATCAGCGAAGGAACCTGGGGGGGGCACCTGATCGACAGGTGCGATGTCTTCGACACGGTGCTCGAAACCCATGACCACGGATCGTTCAATTCCTGGGGCCGCGACCGTTTCTGGGACAAGAGCCGGGGAAATACCAACAAGGCTGTAAAACTCAACCCGGAGCTTCCCTTCCTTGATGCCGGGACAACGACGATCATCCGCAACAGCCGTTGGCGATGCGACCATGGCTGGGATGTCGATCTCGATGACGGATCTACCAACTACGAAATCACCAATAATGTGTTCTTGAAGGGGGGCCTCAAGCTGCGCGAGGGCTACCGGCGGGTCGTTTACAACAATATCGGATACAACAGCACTCTGCACCCGCATGTCTGGTACGAAAACAGTCAGGATTCCTTGAAAAACAATATCTGGATGGCGCCCTACAGGCCTGCAGGGATGCCAAAAGGAAAGTGGGGAGGCTCCAGTGACTTCAACCTGCTCCGGGACTCCACATTCCTGGCGGCAGCACAGAAAAAAGGATGGGACGGCAACTCGGTTGCTGGCGATCCCCTGTTTATCGATCCCGCCAAAGGCGATTTCCGTGTCCGCGAGGAATCTCCCGCGCTCAAGGTGGGGTTCAAAAATTTCCCGATGGACCAGTTTGGCGTCAAAAAACTGGCGCTTAAAGCGATCGCCCGGACCCCGCAAATTCCACGTGTGGCGCCTCCGCAACCCGTCCCGCCTGACCAGTGGGGTCCCTTATCAGAAGATTGGATGGGGGCCCGGGTGGAGGAACTCGTTGGGGAAGCCTTCTCGGCTTATGGAATCGCCAAGGAAGAGGGAGGGATTCTCCTCAGCAAAGTGCCAAAAAGTTCTGCGGCGGCGAGTGCCGGATTCAAGTCGGGCGATGTCATTCTCAAGGCAAATGGGCGCGGCGTTCCCAATATTAAAGCATTAAAAAAGCAACTCGATGGAGCGAAAGGCAAAACGGTGGACTTGCAAATCGTGCGTGAGCAGCAACCCCTAACGTTGAAGATCACCCCTTAAATCTCTTGCGGTATCCCATTCCACCCCAGAACACCAAGTCAGCCGCTCCGATCAAGGGGGTCCTGCTCGCCGTGGGGCTTTTGATCCAGACGCTTGACGCTGCTCCCCAGCCTTCGCTGGCTGAGGACCCGACGCTTGTGGACAAAGCGCCGGCCGTGGGATCGCCTGACAAGCACCCGTGGAGAAATCGCTCTCCCGAGGAATTGCGTTCCTGGGCGCGGGAGCATCTGCATCACAAACTGACCGGGAGCCGCATCATCGATGCCGCGCAGCATCCCGAGTGGGCTTGGTTCCGCAAGTCAGGCTTGGGCTTGTTTCTTCACTGGGGGCCGGCGAGTCTCCCGCCGGCCAATGGCGATGCCTGGGCCATGGTGGTCAACGAACACCGCCAAGCCAATGGGTTGCTCCATCTCCCAGAAGAGATGTTTGCGGCCGCCGAAACTTGGAACCCCCAGAAATACGACCCCGGAAAATGGATGGCCGCCGCCAGCAAGGCCGGCTTTGGCTACGCCGTGCTCACCACCCGCCACCATGACGGCTACTGCCTCTGGCCGACGAAATATGGCACATGGGACACCGGAGAGAAAATGAACGGGCGCGACCTCGTCAGGGATTATGTGGATGCCTGCAGGGAGAACAACATTCGCATCGGGTTCTACTACTCGGGGCCGAACTGGCACGCTTACCACACGCTCAAGGACTTCTCCCATCCCCCCGCCGGCTACAACTACAAGCATGAAAAAGTCGGCCTGGAGGCGGGGCTCGCCCCGCTGATGGGCGGCGGCCAACTGCCTCCAGAGTTCGCCAAGAAAGAACAGGCCGAGTCCCACGGCCAAGTCACCGAACTCCTCACCAACTACGGCAATGTCGACATGCTCTGGTGGGACGGCAGCTCCATCATGCAGGAGAACGAGGTGCACAGCCTTCAGCCAAGGACCTTCGTGGCACGCGGCAATATCGCCACGCCCGAAGGCAGGCACCATGGAGAAAGCAGGAATGTCAAAGTCACCAACGAAGCCGGGTGGTGGTGGGAACTTTGCCAGAAGACAGAGAACACTGATACGCCGTATTGGCATTACAATCCCGTGCTGGAAACCAATCACTGGGATGCCAGCAGGGTCCTCTCCGAGCTGGTTCGCTGCCGTGCTCTCGGCGGCAATCTGCTGGCCAATGTCACGCCGCGCCCCGATGGCACGATCATGGATTGGTTTTACGACGTGTGCGACGAGATGGCCGGCTGGATGGCGCATTCCCGCGAGGCGGTTTATGATGTGGATCTCGACCCTCCACTACCAATGCTCGACAAGACGGACAATGCCATCACCGTGCGGGGCGATGCGTGGTATGCGATGCCTGATGCGCAAAACACAGTTGAGATCTGCGACGTTGCCAAGCCGTCATCCGTTACCCTCCTGCGCACCGGCGATCCACTCGAGCACACGTTCGAAAACGGCACGTTGCGCATTACCGTGCCAGAAGCTATGCTCACCAACTTGCCCGATATGGTAAAAATTGCGTTCGCAGCAGTTCCTTAACGCTCATGATCAAATCAGCCTCACTCCTCCTCCTGACTCTCGCCGGCATATGCTTTGCCGCAGAATCAAAGCCGCTCTCGGGAAGCCGCCCGAATATCATCCTTATCCTAACCGATGACCAAGGCATGGGGGATCTCTCGTGTACTGGCAACCCGTACCTGAAAACGCCGCACCTTGACCGTCTTCATGCCAAGAGCACGCGCTTCACCGACTTCCAAGTGAGCCCAACCTGCTCGCCAACGCGGGCGGCGATCATGAGCGGGCGCCATGAATTCGAGGTCGGGGTCACTCACACCATTCTCCAGCGCGAGCGCCTCGCGCCGGGAGTGGTTACAGTCGCCGAGGCCCTGCGGCGCGCCGGTTACGCCACAGGCTTGTTTGGCAAGTGGCACCTTGGTGACGAAGCATCGTATCTGCCGCAACAACGAGGCTTCGATGAGGTCCTCATGCACGGGGCGGGCGGCATCGGGCAGAGCGGATTCGGGGATTTTCAGGAGAACGCCCAGAACCCTTACTTCGACAATGTGCTTCTGCACAACGACACCATCGTTCGTACGAAGGGCTTCTGCACGGATCTGTTCTTCGCCGCGGCCATGGCGTGGATCAACCGGCAACACGAAGCGAAAAAGCCGTTTTTCGCCTATATCCCGTTGAATGCTCCTCACTCTCCGATGATCGCCCCGGAGAAATCTAAAAAACGCTTTCTTAATCTCGGGTTCGACGAGAAATCCGCAGCCCGCTACGGCATGATTGAAAACATCGACCACAATGTTGGGCTCCTCCTCGACGACCTTGAAGCCCACGGAATGCTGGAGGAGACGCTCGTCGTTTTCATGACGGACAATGGCATGAGCATGGGCAGTGGCTCGATCCACGGGAAAAAATTCACGCCTTTTAATGCTGGGCTGAAGGGCGGCAAGTGTTCGCCCGAAGAGGGAGGAACGCGCGTGCCCTCGTTCTGGATGTGGAAGGGACATTTGGAGGAGGGACTCGACCTTCCTGCGCTCACCGCGCACATTGACATCTATCGAACTTTCTGCGCACTCGCTGGAGCCAAGATTCCCAAGAGTCCGCTCGAACCTGGGGGGCGCTCGCTAGTCCCATTGCTTGAAAATCCCTCAACTGATTGGCCGGACCGCGTGCTGTTCACCCATGCCGGGCGTTGGGATCCGGACGGTCGGGAGGCAACCAAAGAGACCAAATGCGCCGTGCGGACAAGTCGCTGGAGGTTGGTAAAACATAATCAACTCTACGACATCCTCGCCGATCGCGGTCAGACCAAGGATGTCGCGGCAGAACACCCCGAGGTCGTGGCCGATCTCCGGAAAAAATTCGATGTCTGGTGGGACTCCTTGCCTCCACTGCTTGTCAATGAAGGGCTCCCCAAAACGAAGGCCGGCGATTTTCCTCTTCAAAAACGGCGCGATGCCCAAGGGGAACTGCCCCTCTGGGAGCCTGCGGCAACCAAATAAATCCACCTAATCCATGCTCAAACACGTACAAGCATTCCTCTTGGTACTGGGAATTTTCGGCAGCGTGCTGTGTCATGCCAAAGAGACTGCTATCCCTCCGAATATCGTGGTGATCCTGACAGACGATCTGGGCTACGGCGATGTCTCGCACCTGAATCCCGACTCGAAAATCCAGACCCCGCACCTCGATGCGCTGGCTGCGGAGGGCGTGACGGCGTTGGATGCCCATTCGCCCTGTGCGGTCTGCAGTCCGAGTCGCTACTCGATGCTCACGGGGCGTTACGCTTGGCGCGGGGTCTTGAAAGCTGGTCGTCTCAGCCCGTGGGCAGAGCCAGTCATCGAACCCAATCGTGCGACGCTCGCAACCCTGCTTGATGGTGCCGGCTACGACACCGCGTTTTTCGGGAAGTGGCATCTAGGGTTTCTCTGGCCTTGGAAGGATGGGGTTCGTCCACCAAAGGAGGAACTTGGAGGCGAGAAAAGCACGGCAACGAATGCGATGTTCGACTGGAGCAAGCCGATCCTGGGGGGGCCGGTCGGAGCGGGATTCGATTACTACTTCGGTGTCGATGTCCCCAACATGCCACCGTATGCCTACATCGAAAACGACAAGCTGACGTGTAATCCGGTGGATATGAACGGCCACAACCTCAAGGTTCTGCTCAATGCCGGCTACATCCACGGAAGCGGGCCGGGCCAGGAGGGCTGGAACCTCGAAAACATCATGCCCGAACTCACCCGCCGTGTGGTGGATTACATCGGGAACCATGCCAAGAAAGTGGATCCGTTTTTCGTCGTCTTCAGCACGACCTCGCCCCACACCCCGATCGTTCCAACCAAGGAGTTCCAGGGCAAAAGTGGAGCGGGGCACTATGGTGACTATGTGGTGCAGACCGATGATGCCATCGGCCAAGTGGTCGCTGCCCTGAAAAAAGCGGGCGTGTTTGAAAACACGCTCGTTATTGTCTCGAGCGACAATGGCCCCGAAGAGTTCACGCGTCGCCTCGTGGAAACCAATCAGCACTCACCCGCCGGGCACTTGCGTGGAATGAAACGGGACCTTCTGGAGGGTGGGCACCGTGTGCCTTTGGTGGCTTCCTGGCCGGATGGAGGCATCGCTGGCGGGCGGCGCATCGATGCCACGATCAGCCTTACTGATCTCTTTGCGACGTTTGCAGCCATCACCGGATCAAAAATCCCCAAGGGAGACGCCGAAGACAGCATCAATCTTTTGCCGGCCCTGCGTGAAAACAAAGCTGTCCGCGACACCCTTGTGTACCATGCTGCCAACGGCAAACTGGCGCTGCGCGAAGGCGACTGGGTTTATCTGCGGCGGGGAGGAAACCTAAGGGAGCCGGACTGGTATTTGCGCGATCGCGGAGTTGATGCGCTACCGGATACTACTCTCCTGTTCAACCTTGCAGATGACCCGCGCCAATTGAAAAATCTGGCTGAGAGCAATCCAGAACGCCTTGCCGCCATGGAGGAAAAACTGAAGTCCATCGAACGCTAAAGAGCTGCACGTCGAATCCTGCTTGTTCTCCGAATCTCACTAAATAGAGTCGCTTATCCCTTTTTTATGACAAAAAAATCCCCAATCCTGCTGGTCCCCGTCATCGTGAGTCTTCTCTTGATTCACACAAGCTTTGCAGCCGCCTCCAAACCGCCGGCACCCAAACCGAATATCCTGTTCATTCTTACCGATGATCAAGGCTACGGCGACTGGAGTGTTACCGGACATCCGCTTTTAAAGACCCCGAATGTCGATCGACTGGCCGCGGAAAGCGTGCGGTTGGAAAACTTTTATGTGAGTCCCGCATGCTCACCCACGCGCGCAGCACTGCTGACCGGCATGCACGAATTCCGCAATGGCGTGACCCACACGCAGGTACCCCGCGAGGAACTCTGGCAGGGAGCAACCACGTTGCCGCAATTGTTGTCCACCGCAGGATACCGAAACGGCTTCATCGGCAAGTGGCATCTCAGCAACAAGAAAGGCTTCGATCCGGCAGATCGTGGATTCGATTGGTGCTCGACCAATAAAGGCGGCCCCCGGGAGCACTTCGACCCGGTCATGATTCGCAACGGGCAAGCAACCAAAGATGCGGGGTACCGCGAGGATATCTATTTCAACGATGCGATGAATTTCATCGAAGAAACCAAGGGGCAACCTTGGTTCCTCTATCTCTCGACCTACTCGCCACACGACCCGCTCGATGCTCCCGAGGAGTTTGTGAAGCCATTCCGCGGCAAGGTGACGGACGAGGAGGCGAAGTATCTGGGGATGGTCGCGAACCTTGATTACAACATCGGGCGCATCATGGCGTTTCTGAAAGAGAAGGGCCTCGATGAAAAAACCATCGTCATCCTTATGTCGGACAACGGGCAGACTTGGGGGCTGGACGTCTACAACGCGAACATGCGGGGATGCAAAGCCACAGTCTGGGAGGGCGGTTCGCGCACGTTTTCCTACTGGCGCTGGACGGGCCACTGGCCATCGCATCAGGTGGACAACTTGACCGCGCACTTGGATTTCTTGCCGACCCTGTGTGCCGTCGCTGGAGCAAAGATTCCCGAAAATCTGAAACCGCAACTCGAAGGGTTCAACTTGTTGCCGGCACTTGAGGCAAGCGGCCCGATTGCCTGGCACGATGATCGCATGCTGTTCCACCATGTCGCCCGCTGGCCTGGAGGCATGGCCGCCGATCACAAGTACGCGATGGCCGGAGTGCGGCAGGGGAACTATTTGCTTCTGCAGAGCCGCCCCTGTGAGAACCCCGGCTGCAATTCCGATACCTACGGCTTCCAATGCGTGACGCTGCGCAATGTCGAAAAAGGCGCCAAAGCGGCCCAGTACACGAAAAATAACGCCCAATACCACTGGGCAGTTACGCCTCCCGGCCACTGGGCCCTCTACGATGTCAAAAAGGATCCCGGCTGCACCACGGATCTCGCCTCAAGCGAAAACGAGAAGGCCTCCGCCATGGCCTCGGCTTATGAGGCTTGGTGGGACGATGTGTTTCCGGTGATGGTTGAACGCGGTGGTGACCGGGATTTGGTTTGGAGCAGCCATCTGATCAAGCAGATGGACGAAGGGAAAAACTCCAAGACGTCCGCCGCTGCCCATTGATTTCCGCCTAGGGACCCTTGAATCCAATCATGAGTTTTTTGATTCGACTTCTCGCGATCATGCCTGCGGTGGCGGCATTGCTTGCGTCCTCGATCCCTCTCACGGCGGCCACATCAAAGCCGAACATTGTCTTCATCCTAACCGATGACCAGGGCTACGGCGACCTGTCCGCGCATGGCCACCCGTTGCTCAAGACGCCGAACTTTGACCGACTGCACGCGGAAAGTGTGCGATTCGACAATTTCTATGTCAGTCCCTCGTGCTCGCCGACGCGCGCGGCGCTGATGACCGGCATGCACGAGTTCCGAAATGGTGTGACCCACACGAGGAACCCCCGTCACCAGCTTTGGAAAGAAGCGGTCACCTTGCCGCAGTTGCTCCAAAAATCCGGCTACCGCACGGCCCTGATCGGCAAATGGCACCTCGGTGGCGGGGGATACCAACCCAAGGATTGTGGGTTCGACCTCTATGCCCGCACGCAAGGGGATCTGTTCTCCGGAATCGTGCTTCGCAACCTGCAAAAGACATCGGAGACCCCCGGCAAATTCCGCGAGGATTGCTATTTCGACGAGGCGATGGAGTTCATCAAGGACTGCGGCGACCAGCCGTTCTTCTGCGAGATCGCCACCGTCTCCCCTCACGCACCATGCATCGCTCCCGAAGAGGACATCGCGCCGTTCCAGGGAAAAGTCTCCGACGTTGAAGCCGCATATCTCGGCATGGTGATGAACCTCGACCGCAATATCGGGCGCCTGCTCGATTTTCTGGAGGAGAAGAAGCTCGCGGAGAATACGATTGTCGTGCTGATGAACGACAACGGCGCCACTCACGGTCTCGACATTTTCAATGCGGGGATGCGCGGCTGTAAAACCACGTCGTGGCAGGGCGGTTCGCGCGCCTTTTCCTTCTGGCGTTGGCCGGGGCATTGGACACCGCACACGGTTGACAACCTCACGGCCCACCTCGATTTTTTGCCAACCATCTGCCAGCTCACGGGGACCCCGGTTCCCGAGGAGACAAGAAAGCAACTCGAGGGGTTCAGTCTGGTCCCATTGCTCGACGCCAAGGGGCCGGAGTTGTGGCATGACGACCGGATGTTGTTTGTCCACGCCGGGCGATGGACCAGCGGCATGGCCGCCGCCCACAAATACTACAAAGCGGCTGTCCTGCAGGGGCACATGATGCTCGTCCGCAGCCGACCCTGCGGCGATTCCGCCTGCAATTACGACGAAGGTGGCGAATGCCGGACTTTGGTGAATGTCGAGGCGGGCGGGGCCAGTGCCAACTACACGAGGAAAAACGCGCAGTTCCATTGGGGCATAACGCCGCCTGACCACTGGAGCCTTTTCGACCTCGCTAAAGATCCCACGTGCTTGAATGACCTCACGGAAAAAAATCCCGCCCTCGCACAACAATTGGCGGCAGCCTACGACACGTGGTGGGAGGGAGTTTACCCATTAATGATCGAGCGGGGAGGGGACGCGCCGATTGATGAGGAACACAAAAAAGCCGCCAGAAAAAGTGCGTCCCCGGCAAAGCGCGCCGCGTCCGAAGTTGACGGGTGACGTTTAAGTTGAAATAGGTCCATGCGATTCGGGAGATTCGGGGTGCGTTTCATTTTACTTCTTTCCATGACGCTTTTAGCTGCTTGTACAACGCCTTCGCAGGTGGACGAATCCTTTGGATCAATGCGTAAAGTTGTAGAAAAACTAGGGTCGCTCAGGGAGCCTCCAGCAATGCAGTTGGCTGAGGGGTTCGCTCTGGATGGCCGCCTGAAGCCCGTCTTTTTTGATGCTTTGCCGTGGAAAGGAACCCCGACAAAGGTTTTCGCGTGGATCGGTCTTCCGAAAGGCGCGAGCCAGGAAAAGCCAGTCCCCGGGATCGTCTTGGTTCACGGCGGCGGGGGCACGGCGTTCAAGGAATGGGTCCAAGAATGGAATGCCCGCGGCTTTGCGGCCATCAGTATCGCAGTGGAGGGGCAGACCGACATCAAGCCGGTGGGCGATCCCGATCCAGAAATTCATTGGCAACGCCACGCAAATGGGGGCCCGGCGAGAAAGGCCATCTATGGCGACTCGTCCAGCAAGCTGGAGGACCAGTGGATGTACCACGCTGTTGCCGACGCCATCCTTGCCAACTCGTTGTTGCGGAGTCTGCCTGAAGTCGATGCCGCCAATGTTGGGATCATGGGTGTCTCATGGGGCGGAGTGATCACCAGCACGGTGATCGGAATCGATCGCCGTTTTGCCTTTGCTATTCCCACCTATGGGTGTGGCGGCTTGCACATGGCTGCTAACCAATACGGTCAGGCGTTGTCGCAAAACGAAACCTACAAAAACGTTTGGGATCCCAACATTCGCCTCAAAAAAGCAACCATGCCGGTCCTCTGGTTTTCTTGGCCGGGGGACGACCATTTTCCGATGGACTGCGTTGAAGCCTCGCGCGCGAAGGTTTCTGGTATCTCGGTGGGAGCACTCGTTCCTGAAATGCAACATGGACACGAGCCAGCTTGGGAGCGCCCTGAAAGCTACGCATTCGCAAAATCAATCGTGAAGAACGGCAAGCCATGGTGCGTTCCAGTCTCCACTGAAATCAAGGAGCAACATCTCATCGCCTTTTTTGAAACCACCCAGCCATTGGATTTGGCAATGCTCTTTTCCAGCTCCGATACCGGTCTCACATCGGAGCGAAAATGGATTCAAACCACCGCCGCCCTCACGCATGTTGGCAACAAGTGGGTTGCTACCGCCTTGATCCCCTTAGGCTCAACGGCCTTTTTTCTGAATGTGGGCAGTGGTAACCTTGTGATGTCGTCCCGCTATCTTGAGCATTGATCCTCCCTCCCAAGGTGAACCATTTTTACACGACCGCATGACAAGTTCTGATAACAAATTGAATTTCCTGATCGTCATTTGTGATGACTTGGCATTTGGCGATCTGTCCATGCACGGCAATCGCGTGTGTCGCACGCCACATCTGGATGGTATGGGCGACGCTGGAATTTCGCTTGGCCGGCATTTGGCTGGGCCCCTTTGTTCGCCCAGTCGCGCGTGTTTGCTGACTGGTCGCTACAACTACCGAACCCGGGTGGTTGATACGTACTGCGGGCGAAGTGTGATGGATTCCACTGGAACAACATTGGCGCAGCATTTGCGTCAGGCGGGATATGCCACTGGGTGCTTTGGGAAATGGCATCTCGGCGATACTCATCCTCATAGACCGGAGGATCGAGGGTTCGATGAAACGTTGTGGCACCTCGGTGGCGGGATCGGTCAACCGGGTGATCATCCGGATAATTACGGGAGGGAGAGTTATTTTGATCCCGTATTGTGCAGGAATGGAGCCTTTGAGCGCATCGACGGGTATTGCACGGACATTTTTACGAACGAGGCGCTTGGGTTTATCAATCGACACCATGCGGAGCCTTGGTTCGCTTACGTTGCCTTCAATGCACCGCATACGCCTTTGCAGGTTGATCCGGAAGCAACCGCAGCGTGCGCGGCCCGTGGGGCCACAGGCGATCTCGCTTCGCTCTATGCCATGGTCGAAAATATCGACTCGAATGTCGGGCGCCTCTTGGCGGCACTTGATGCCGGAGGGTTGCGCGAGAATACAGTTGTAGTCTTCACCAGCGATCACGGTCCTTGTCCAGGGGTGCGCGATGGCGAGGGGCAACCGAGGTTCAATGCGGGATTGCGTGGAGAAAAAGGGTCTGTTTACGAAGGCGGTATTCGTGTTCCGTGTCTGTGGAGCGGCCCGTTTCCGTCTGCCGGGGGAGCGTTTCAAGAGCCAACCCACGCGATCGATATTGTGCCGACGTTGCTTGGGATGGTGGGCGTGGAGGCACCGCAGGACTTGGATGGCGCGAGCCTCTTGCCGCTGTTTCGAGGAAATGGACTAGAGCCACGGACGGTATTTCTCCAATGGCATCGTGGCGACAAGCCGGCACCTCGTCGCAATGCCACTGCGGTCAGCGCGCATAGAAAATGGGTGTCGATCAGTGAGGGATCAACCGGGGAACTCTATGACGTGGCCAATGATCCCGGCGAATCCCGCAATCTTGCCAGCGTGGATCCAGAGGGCTTGGATCAACTCGTAAAGGCCTACGATGCGTGGTTTCTCGATGTCTCGCGCCCGCACGCTTTTGCCCCTGTTCCGATTGTTGTTTCGGACAAGGCACTGCCGCTTCGCCTCACGCGCCAAGACTGGAGGGTCGAGGGGGCGGATGGATGGGACTCCAGAACGAAGGCCCATTGGGTTTTGGATGTTAGGAGCCCAGGGGTATTCAATGTGGCGCTTCATTTCGACGAGCCCCCCCCCGCACGCGGAACAGTTTCCCTGGAGTGCGGTGGATTTTCTTTTGCTCAAGAGTCCGATCCAGGACGTGGCGATTACGAATTTCTTGCCGAGCTCCCATCTGGTGAAACGACTTTGAGGGCGCGATGGCAAACGGATTTCAGCGAAGGGTCTCCCTTCGCGGTGGAAATAACGCGCCCACTTTCATAAGGGAATTAACCCTGAGTGTTGGGGCGGGGCGCAACTTTTATGCGTCCTCGGAGTTTCACAAATTGTGTGTTGCTCCTCCATGATCCGGATTCTGTCCTTGTGCGTCATCTTCACGATGAATTTTCCATGCCTCTCAACTCAAGGTTCTGAATCCCCTCTGACTGCCTTTGCGGTGATTGATAGTGAATCCCCTGCGCTTAAAGATGTGCTGGATCGAGGCGATCGCTTTGGGCGCGATTTGTCGGGACTCGGGGATGTGGACGGAGACGGAATTCCTGACCTGGTGGCGGGCACGCGTTCGGATGATGATGGTGCTGTGGATGCCGGTGCGGCCTATGTATTGTTCCTGAATCGGGATGGATCACTTCGCCGGAGGCAGAAGCTTTCAGCTACAGAAGGAGGTTTTGATAACGTGTTTTTGCAGGGAATGGACTCCACATTCCTTGGCTATGGTGTCGCTGGTATCGGGGATGTAAATCGTGATGGTATTCCCGATCTTGCGCTGACCCAAACACGCCATGCATCAACGCGTGGCACGGGGGCCTTGCATGTTGTTTTCTTGAATCGCGACGGCACGGTGAGAGCTCAAAAAACAACGCCGGGAGTGCCGGGCTTCGGATTGGCTTCGCTTGGAGATCTCGACAAGGATGGACGTGTCGAGCTTGCTGCATGTGCACCTGATGCAAGCGATGGAGGCCCATTACGAGGAGCTATCGTGATTTACAGCGTGAATCGTGATGGTTCGGTGACCGAACGGCAGAGGATTTCCTCGACAGCCGGAGGCTTTGGTCAAGGGCTGCAGGATGGCGATCAATTTGGTGGTCGCGATGTTGCCGTACTCGGTGACTTGGATGGAAATGGAGTTCTAGACTTGGCTGTCGGAGCTTTTGGAGCGGATGAAGGCCGAGGCGCTGTGTGGATTTTGCTGCTAAACCGGCGGCTTGAAGTTATCAACAAAACCCGAATTGGCCAAGGCACACCAGAACTTGCTTTCAATTTAGAGCCTCAAGACAACTTTGGCCATGCCCTCGTAGGGTTGGGAGATCTCGATGGAGATAGCGTCGGGGACCTCATGACTGGTGCGCCCCGCGATGACGCCGCTGGAATCGATGGGGGTTCACTGATAGTCTTGTTCTTGAATACCGATGGTTCACTCAAGGCCTCTCGCAAGATCACTGATCGTGAGGAACTCTTTCCAATCAATCTTCCTCCCGGCGGCCGATTCGGGCGATCCCTCGGCTTTGTCGGTGATGTTGCAGAAAACGAAAGTCTATGCGTTGCCGTAGGGGGGGGAGCAGGCAGGACAGGCTCGATTTACACCTTGTTTTTAGATCCTAAAAAGCTTGGGATAAAAAGGCGCAAGTAGAACTAATTAGGTACTGCTACAAGCCGCTAGGGGTAGGGGGAGGGGTAGGGCGCGGAGTGGGAGTAGGACGCGGAGTGGGAGTAGGGCGAGGAGTGGGAGCAACAACAGGCGCAATGCCGCCTGTTGAACCTTGGTTAGGATTTGCAATTGTGCTGGGCAAGTCAGTTTGTGGAGACTCAGTAGTATCCTCATCGTTCGTCGATGAATCGCCGGAGGAATCAGCTCCTTGTTGCGTGCCAGTGGTGTCCCCTGAATTCATTGCAGTTTGAGCATCAGTGGTTAATATGCTTACATTAGCAGGGTTTGTAACTGGTGAGGCGGCAGCTCCGAACCCGTTTTTCTCGGCTGATTGTTGCACCGCTTGTGCAGTTGAGGCGGCAGACAGTGCGGCGGCATTGAAGTTGGCGCCGTTTTGAAGAGCGTTTTGGGCAGAAGCTTGAATGGCTGATTGGGCTACAGTTGTGGCTAGCGTCGTCTGGGTTGATTGTTGCAGTCCAGAGGTTGCAATTGCCGTGAAAGCCGCATCGGAGATCGTAGCGGCATTGGAGGGGGAATGAGCGACCAAGGCCCCAACGACAGACGCCAATACAGGAGTGCCGCTTGAGGGAGTTGAATTTGCCAAAGCCACGCCTGACTGAATGGCTGATTGCGTGGTGGATGAGATCACTCTGCTAATGG
>CALAPX010000280.1 GCA_937888355.1 uncultured Spartobacteria bacterium | reverse complement strand
CGCGCTGAAGGACCATGTGACCCTGATAAATGGAAGGGAGGGCGATCATCAGACTTTTCTAAACTCAAATTGGGCGCGGGTGGTGAACGAGAGCTGGGAATCGGGAAGGTGGCCGAACTGCGCGCGCTCCCAGTACGCCTGGAGATGGGATTTTTCAAGGCTCATGAGAGCGCCGACTTCCAGCGGCACCTCGCCGCACGGGATCCAGGCGGTGTAAAGGCGGCGCGATCGAGTCGTCTGGGTTCTTTTGTGTATCATTAGGAAGTTGCTTCAGCGTCAGGTTCATCCTTGGGTTCAAATCCCGGAGGATGATAGGAGGTCACGCCTCCTCGTTGGAGCCATTCGGAATAGAGTCGGCGAAGGAAAAAGAGCGAAGCGCCGATGAAGATGAGGGACCAGAGTGGAACAAAACGGTAGCAATAGTCTTTCGTCGAAAAGAGCCCAGCTAGCCAGTCCAATGCAAATCCGATGAGTAGTCCGCCAATGATGATGGCAAAGGAGCGGGCCATGGCGTTGGCCGAGCAGAACTGCCCGTAGCGCGATTTGGGAAGAATCCGCATATACATCGGAAGCTCCGCCGCCAGATAGAGGGCCATAGCTGGGGCGGTGACTGCCGTGATGGCAATAAAGAGTCCGTGCGAGACGGCGGGACTAAATTCGTAAAACAAGAAGATCAGCCAGAGCGGCTGAATAACTAGCAGCGCGATGGTAGCCCACATGAGAACCCGCAGGGGATGCAGTCGGTCCGAAATGATTCCCGCCGGATACATCAGGACTGCACTGACGATCCCGGCAACGGCTGCCGTCTTGCCGTAGAAATCGAGATCAACCCCGATCGACCGCGCCTGCAAAAGGTGAAAGCTACCAGCCACGGACGTCAGCGCAAAGCAGGTATTCGCCAGAAAAAAGAGCCAGTAGAAACGAATGGAGAAGGACTCGGTAAAAAACGTCTTAATCCCACTTACAAGCCCCTTGCCGCCATCGGGATGGACCGGAGGAGGGGGGTATTCCCCTTCCTTGACCTTCCAGCACATGAGAAGGAAAGCCGTGGCGTAAAGCCCAGCCGCGAGCAGAAAGACTTCAGTCATGTGGCTCACCGCATACTTGAGGAAGAACCAGTTGAACACGGCTCCGGAGAGGACTCCGACGATCCGGAAAATCGACATGAACCGCGCCAGCACTTCGGCTGGGACCACATCATTGAAGAGATAGTAGTAAACCGAGGCCACTACCATATGGAAGATCTGGAAGCAGAAGACCAGCACCAAGACAACCGCGATAATGACGGTGGCCTGCGAAAATCCGCCATTAAGCGCCCCATGGAGCAAAGCCCCGATCTGTCGCGAAAAGCCGAGCAGCACTAGAAAAAGAGAGAGGGGAATCGTAGCTAGAAAAAGGAAGGGAATCCGCCTTCCCCAACGGCTACGGAACCGGTCGCTCCAGAAACTCGAAACAGGACAGACGGTCATGTTGAGGATTCCCGGAATCGTCGAGAGGGCCAGGCCAAGAACCCAATTCGGTGCGCCCATCTCGTTGAGATTCACCTGCAGCACAGCCGGAGCTGCCGCTTCCATGAGGACAAAGCAGAAATCTCCCCAAAGCAGCCATGCAAACAGGGAAAACAACGCCGCCTTAGTGTAAGTCAAAGTGCCGACTCGAAATACTTTGCGATTGTGGGTGGAGGTCGTGGTAG
>CALAPX010000279.1 GCA_937888355.1 uncultured Spartobacteria bacterium | reverse complement strand
AGGATGACTCTGGCCTCTAATAGGCTGCCGAAGAGTTCGCAGTTGAGGCACTCATCACGCAGATTGTCATGGTTGCTTATCAATGTGACCATTTTCCCAAGGACTTCCCGGGGTGATATAGATCGTTTTGATCAAGACCTTCTCCATCCAGTCTTGGATGGCGGAGTGAATAAGCTCGGGCCCATTCTTGCTGCTCAGATTCTCCGGTACCCCGTTGCGGGAAATGGCGGCTTCCATAACCGTGATGACATCGACGGCCCGTGTCGACACCATCTCATATGCATCCCCACACATTGCAGGGCGTGCTCATCGAAGATCGTTAGAATTCGGAACCGCCTGCCGTTCCCTGTCTGGTCTTCGACAAAGTCCCAGCTCCACACCTGCCTAGGACGCTAGGCCTCGCACGCGGTACGGTCGAGCCGCCCAGCCTCATGCTTCGTCGCTTCTTGCTCACCTTGATGCCTTCCTCGCCCCGAATGCGCGCCAACCGCTTCGGGTTGAGATCGAAGACTTCACACGGCAACAACACCGTGATGCGATGATAGCCGTCACGCGAATGCCGGGCGCTGAGATCCAGCGCCTTCTTGCGGATGCGTTGACTAATCATGCTGGCTCGCGTCATCCGGTAAAACCCAGAGTGAGCCAACCCAAGCGCACGACAGGCCGCCGCATTGCTCCGCATGCCGCTTTCCAAGCTCTGTTGGGCGGCCTGCCTTTTTGCAGACGGGTTCACCATTTTTTTTCGTTCACTTCCTTCAAATTCACTTCCTTCAAAATATGCATCTGCACGCTGAGGTCGGCGATGTTGCGCTTGAGGTGCGCGTTTTTTTTTCCAACGCCCTCAAACGCCGGGTCTCGCTCACGTCCATTCCCACATAATTGCGCTTCCAAGCGTAGTGGGTCTCCTCGCTGATGTTGTGCGCAGCCGGGGTGTTGCCAATTCTTACCAATATCACCTAGCAAGTAGATTTTTGGGTTTCGCGATAGCGTTTACTGCAACCCGCATCCATGCGTGAATCAAAGTGGCCACCTTGGCTGGATCGCTCCATCGCCGCGCCACGGCGATGATGTGGTCTTCAAGGTGTTTGAGACTTTGATAATGGCCTTGCCTAGTTTAGATAAGGAGCGTAAAGAGCATTTTTTGTTACAGAAACCCTTTGTAATGTTAATTACAGGGTATTTTGAAACCAAAAATGCTAAGGTTTTGTGTTGAATTTTTCATGAATACAAATCTATGTTATAGAAATGCTTTTGTTAACAATACGCTCCTCTGCTGGGCAAGCCCCTAAAAAATTGTGATATTTCTCAAATTATTCAGGGATAAATTTCGAGTCGAAAAAGCGCTTTTGGCAGGCTGTCATAAAAACCACTCAAGCCACCCCAGTATTATTCACTTCTCATTTAATAAGGCGGCGACACAGGCCGTTAAAAAGCTTCTCATTAAATGTGGGCGAAGAAATGGATTAACCCCAGCCCTACTGCATGACTATGCTTTCCAGCATTCTATGCCCTATTTGGACCAATTGGATCGAAGGCAAATGGAAGCCTACGCTCACCTTTTCAAGCCACAGGGTTATATTTACTCAGTTTTCGGCGGTATGATCGAAGGCATTCCCTCAATAACGAAGTTCAAGGTTGTGCTCGTCGTCAGAGACCCTCGCGATATCTTGGTTTCCAGTTACTACTCCATTGCCTACAGCCATGCGATTCCTGAGGGTGAAAAGAAGGACTCTCTTCTTTCCCGTCGGAAGGAGGCTTTAGCTTCCGATTTGGACGATCATGTCTTGCAACATGCTGAGAAACTTTTAGCGGTCTTTGATAGATACGAGGTTTGCCTTTTCGCCGAATACTCAAACGTACATATCGCAAGGTTTGAGGATATGGTTGGCGATTACCCAAAATGGCTTGACGCCCTCCTTTCCTCATGTGGGCTGGATATCCCAGAATCGATGCGGTGTGAATTAATTCGGAGCAATGAAGCAAGTCGCCCGAGTAGTGAGAATATTAACAAGCATCTACGCAAGGGCATGCCGGGCGAGCACCGCGAAAAACTCCGC
>CALAPX010000278.1 GCA_937888355.1 uncultured Spartobacteria bacterium | reverse complement strand
GTCTTGTAGTCCAAGATTCGTAAACCGAATTCCGGATGACTATCCACCCGATCCATGGTTCCTGTGAGTGCCAATCCACCCAGTAGGCACTGATCGTCTTTTTCAACCCGGTATTCCGTTGCGATCGTTCGCCATCCATCCGCACGAATAATGCTTTCGGTATATGCCGCCGAACTCAATCGCGAGCGCATATTTTCCACCTGCACGCGCACCACTGCAGAAGGTATGGCTCCGTAATAGATCGGCACGACTTGTTCAAGAAGTCGTCCGAATTCGCGCGCAATGCTCTGGGGATCCTGCAGGGCGGCGAGGGATCGGTCGCTGGAGAATTCCTCCAGCACCTTGTGGATGAGTGTGCCAAAATCAGTGGCTGGAATTTCCCTGGCATCCGGATCGACCTTCCTCAAACCGAGCACATGGCTGAGGTAAAAACGCACCGGACAGGTAAGAAAGCTTTTAAATGAGGTGACGCGGATTGATTGAACTGGCCACTGCCCAGGTTCGGGTTTTGGGATATGTAGTTTGAATGCTTGGCTTGGCTTTTTATTGCGAATAGCCGGTGGGGTTGGTTTGAAAAGAAGGGTAGAACGTCTGGAAAGTTCAGCATCGTCGCATCCGAATAACAGTCGGGAGGGGCGGTTGGGTTCCCCATTATTACGAACGCGAGAGAAGCCGAGTCGGACATATTCGCGGGAACGGGAGGTGAGAAGGCAGGAAAGCAGATAGGTATCCCGGAGGTAGCGGGTCTTCTGTGTCGACACTCCAAGTTTCGCTTTAGCCTGGTCGGGCAGAAACGAATCATCGTGCGTCCCCGATGGCAACGCCCCTTCTCGGCACCCGGCAATGATCAATGTCTTTGCAGTACTCCAAGGAGCCTCGAGCCAGCCTTGGATTTCAATTGCTTTGTCGCAACGCCTAGAAAACACGCGCATGCGGGCGATCTCAACTTGGATAGCTGCTTCGCGCATCTCGGCATCAAGAATGCAGAGGAGGGGGGAGTGTTGGAATTGTTGTAAGATCTCAGCCATCGCCAAGAGTTCTTTGGCTTCCATAGAGTTGGCATCAATGGAGCCTCGGTGTTCAGTAACAGCCATGAGCAGAGATGATCCATCCAGTCTGCGTTCAAGGAGTAATCGTGCCGACTGGATGAGGTTTTCTTGTGCGGTGAATTCACGCAAGGATCTGGCCTGTGTCGGGCGTTTGGCATGCTGCAGCCAACTTTCAGCCGTCTCTAAATGCTCGCAAAGTCTTTCGCCAATCAGGCGGTCACAAGCTTCCAGTAAGGATCTGTGGGGGAATTGATCCGTTTTTTTACCGATGGATGAATAAAAAGAAAGGAAGGAGGGTTTTTGTAATAGTGTTCTCAGGTCCCGCAGGCGGCGTGATCTTACAAATATGCTCCAACCAAGGAGTAATCCCGCCGGTTCGGTTTGAGCTAGTGGGCGCCCCTCGGGAAGGTGGGGAATTGCATCTCTCCCCATGATTTCTTGATGTAAAGAAATCCCTGATTCCGGGGCTGCCGAGTACAAGGCATAATCGGCGGAGGCAATTTTGCTGGCAAAGTCCAATAGTACTCCCGCCTCTGTTGGGGGATCATTTGCCGCCACGATACTATCGTTGGAGACTTGAGGTGGGTTCAGTTTCCACCACTGACTCAAGCTCGAAGTGGCATCTGTCTTGTCATAGGGTCTACCCCAAGGATCAAGGTGGGATGCTTGTCCAAGGGGGCTCCAAACGAGCACGCAGATCTCAATGCCCTTATTGAAGAGGCTCTCGAGACATTGTTGAGCGATCGCGGGAAGATCTGGAATGCATGCGACGACAATCCGAGACAATCCAGGTGCGATATCCGGACTGTTTGCTTGTGCCAACCGGACGTCATTGGGATCCCGCAATTGATGGTTAGAGAGGATTGATTGATAGTCGAGATAGAGGGCCCCAAAGGTGTCCCAGCGTTGAGCATCATCTTCAAAAATGGTGCGTAATCGAGTGGAGGTTGGGTCCAGTCCCACCTCAGCCAGTTGATCGGACACGTTGCACAAGCGATCAGCGACAGCATAGCGGTCTTGCGGCGATTCCAGTGGGACAACCTCTGGAATAAGAGCGGTAAACGCACGGCGTTTTGAGGGAATAAGGAGGGTGGACCACGCACTTTCACGTTCCAAGCGAGTGGCGACCGGTATGCCCGGAGGCAACAAGAAGTCCATGGGAAGAAGGAATTGCGGTGAAAGCACTCCAGCTTTTGCCAATTCACGGCAAATTGCTCGTCCTGCTCCTGCCGTAGGAATCAAAACCTGCGTATCACCAAGATCCAGAATCCTATCACTTTTTCCCTTCAGCAAAAATGTGGCTACCTGCTTGGCAAGCGGCTCATTCTCCTGAAGGGCGACGATCGACTTCATCACTGGACGAAATCGTAGCAGGTCGAGGGAAACAAACATACCTCAATCATGGGTAGTAGATGTGATTTTATCACGCTTCCGCCCCACCAGGTTACTGTTCTTCGATTTCCGGGGAGGGTTCTGTCTCGAGGCAGGAAAGGAGGAGTTGAAGTCGGCTTTTGATGTTGCGGAGGAGAAAAATCTCGCGTCGGTGAAGAGGATTGCCAACGAAGGCCGAAGCGACGGCGTCAGCAAAGGCAGATGCCTCAGTGAGCGTGGAAAGGTACTCTTCAAGTTGTTTAGGCACATGCCCGCCTTGAATGATTTTGGAGTTGCAGATGCTGAGGATCCGAAGATGCAGGTCTTCGTGATCTTCGATGGAGTCTTTGGGGTCTTGGAGGATATGGTAATCGGCAGCAGGGTAGGGGTCGGGGGTGAAGTTCGAGAGTTGGACCCGGGAGATCCCTTGGAGGATGAGGTTCAAGGTGCCATCGGGGTTGGTGACGCAGGCGCGGATGATGCCGAGACTGGCAAAGGGATCGCACGGTGTGTCATCCGTGCTGTGCGCGATACCGATCATGCGGTTTTCGTGCAGGCTGGAGGCGAGCATGTTGCGGTAGCGAAGTTCGAAGATGTAGAGGGGGAGAAGTTCTCCTGGAAACAGCGAGACCCAGGGAAGGATCATGAGGCCCGTGTTGTCCGGGGAAGTTTGCCCTGTGGCGAGGGATGTCATTTTCATATCTCCGCTGGCCGGTGGCCGAGCTGTCTAAAAAATTCGGGGTTCGCCTTCCTCGAGAATGCAAATTTGATTGATGAGGTTGCGGGCGGCTCCATGTTTGATGAGGCGTTCGGGTGGTTCATGGAGGGGTTCGTAGCTGAGCCGGAAGGTGCCGAAATGCATGGGAACGAGTGTCTTTGCCTTGAGTTGAAGAAATGCGTCGATCGCCTCCTCCGGGTTCATATGGACATCGCGTTTGGTCGGGGCATCGTAAGCTCCGATGGGAAGGAGGGCGATTTCCACTGGGAGGCGTTCCCCGATTTCGCGGAACCCCTCGAAATATGCGCTGTCACCGCAGTGGAAGACCGAGCGTCCGGCGTATTCAATATGGAAGCCACCGAAGCCGCGATGGATATCGTGGATAACCCGAGCTCCCCAGTGGCGTGCGGGAGTGAGAGTGACTTTGAGGTCTCCTAGCGTGATGGTTTGCCAATGGGAGAGCTCGTGGATGTCCTCGAAGCCAAGACCATGGACGAGGCTGCCCACATTTTTAGGAACGACGATGGCTTGTTTTGAGGCGATGGTGCGCAGGGATTTGCGGTCGAGGTGGTCGAAATGGGCGTGCGTAACGAGGACGAGGTCGATGGCCGGGAGGTCGTGGATCTCCATTCCCGGTTGTTTGATGCGTTTGACAACCTTGAGCCATTTCGCCCAATTGGGATCAATGAGGAGACTATGCTCCGGGGTTTGGATCAGAAACGATGCGTGACCGATCCATGTGATGCAAATGTTGCCCGGTTTGAGATCAGGAAAGACAGGTTTGATTTGGCGGCCGTGACGTTTTGTGAAGAGGGAGGGAATGATAACCTCGGCAAGAAAATTTCGCTTGTGCCAGCCTGTGCCAAACTTCATGTCCACATGGTGGTCCGGTTTGCTGCTGGTGCGTTTTTGGAGGAATTTCCGAACCATGTATAATTATTTTGAATGATCACTGCCGAAAAGCAACGACTCCGCGCTGAGGTGGGGGAATTCCTCATAGGGCTTCCGCCAGAGGTGCGCCAAAAGGAATCCGTAAAAATCCGTGCCGCGCTCGAGGCTTGGGAGTGCTGGGACGGGGTTCGCTCCCTTTGTGCCTATGCCGCTCTGGCATCCGAACCAGACGTGCTGACCCCTTGGCCGGAGGGTAAAATAATTTTGCTGCCGCAGGTTGTTGACGACAGGTTGGTGATCCATGAGGTCGGGGGGCTTGAGATGTTGGAACGTGGGGCTTTCGGTGTGCTCGAGCCGGGGGCCGGGTGTCAGCAGCGCGCGCCGAAGGCTGATATTATTTTGGTGCCCGGTGTGGCATTTGATCGGTCTGGCGCTCGTCTGGGACGAGGGAAGGGATATTACGACCGATTTCTGGAGCACTTCGAGGGCGTAAGGGTGGGGGTGTGTTTCGAGGGGCAGGTGGTGGATGCTGTGCCGAGCGAGCCACATGACAAGGGGATGGATTTTTTGGTTACGCCTCGGGGCGTGATGACTTGCGGAGCTTAAAATACTCGCGAAGGCCCGGCGAGAGGAGTGTTTTTGCCGGTGCTGCTTCGATGCCTGCGGCCTCGATGATATGCCGGAGTAGGGCAAGGGAGGCGGTGGCGTCGGATGCCGCATCGTGCCAACGAAAGCCTGACGTGGCTTCGAGCCGGCTTGCAATGCCCAGTGCCTCAGCCGCCTCGCTGAGCGCGTGGGAAGAGAGGTCAGGATACACCGCCCGAACAAGGGTTAGGGTATCAATCCACGGGCCGAAACCATTGAGCGGGAAGACGCGCAGGAAGCGTTTCTCGGTAGCGGCTCCATGAGCCACAATCCAGCGGCCAGTGAGGGCATTACGAACTTCGGGCCAGAGATCAAGAAGCCGTGGCGCGTTGTGTAGTTTCTCATCATCGATTCCATGCACCTCCCGGGCTGCCCATGTCACTGGCCTCGAGGGGCGGAGGTAGGTGTTAAGCACGGTCTGTGGAGAGCCGCTCGACCAATGCACCACAGCGATCTGGATGGGTTCGTCGGTGAGCCCCGGGGCCGTGCCCGCGCTCTCAAAGTCGATCGCGGCGAAGGGGGTTTCCGAGATGGTCATGAAGCGGTCGGGCGCTGGCAGCTAGATCTTTTAATCCTCCCGGAGAAGATTGGCGGTGGAATCCCAGTCCATGCAGGCGTCAGTGATCGAAACTCCGTAAGCGAGAGCGGCGGGATCCGTTGTGAGGTTTTGATTGCCGAAATGAATGTGGCTCTCAAGCATTGCGCCCATGATGCCACATTGACCCGCCTTTCTTTGGGCAAGAATGCTACGCCAGACATCAGGCTGTTTTTTGGGATCCTTGCCTGAGTTCGAGTGGCTGCAATCGACCATAAGCG
>CALAPX010000277.1 GCA_937888355.1 uncultured Spartobacteria bacterium | reverse complement strand
GGTGTGAAATACCGCACAGATGCGTAAGGAGAAAATACCGCATCAGGCGCTCTTCCGCTTCCTCGCTCACTGACTCGCTGCGCTCGGTCGTTCGGCTGCGGCGAGCGGTATCAGCTCACTCAAAGGCGGTAATACGGTTATCCACAGAATCAGGGGATAACGCAGGAAAGAACATGTGAGCAAAAGGCCAGCAAAAGGCCAGGAACCGTAAAAAGGCCGCGTTGCTGGCGTTTTTCCATAGGCTCCGCCCCCCTGACGAGCATCACAAAAATCGACGCTCAAGTCAGAGGTGGCGAAACCCGACAGGACTATAAAGATACCAGGCGTTTCCCCCTGGAAGCTCCCTCGTGCGCTCTCCTGTTCCGACCCTGCCGCTTACCGGATACCTGTCCGCCTTTCTCCCTTCGGGAAGCGTGGCGCTTTCTCATAGCTCACGCTGTAGGTATCTCAGTTCGGTGTAGGTCGTTCGCTCCAAGCTGGGCTGTGTGCACGAACCCCCCGTTCAGCCCGACCGCTGCGCCTTATCCGGTAACTATCGTCTTGAGTCCAACCCGGTAAGACACGACTTATCGCCACTGGCAGCAGCCACTGGTAACAGGATTAGCAGAGCGAGGTATGTAGGCGGTGCTACAGAGTTCTTGAAGTGGTGGCCTAACTACGGCTACACTAGAAGGACAGTATTTGGTATCTGCGCTCTGCTGAAGCCAGTTACCTTCGGAAAAAGAGTTGGTAGCTCTTGATCCGGCAAACAAACCACCGCTGGTAGCGGTGGTTTTTTTGTTTGCAAGCAGCAGATTACGCGCAGAAAAAAAGGATCTCAAGAAGATCCTTTGATCTTTTCTACGGGGTCTGACGCTCAGTGGAACGAAAACTCACGTTAAGGGATTTTGGTCATGAACAATAAAACTGTCTGCTTACATAAACAGTAATACAAGGGGTGTTATGAGCCATATTCAACGGGAAACGTCTTGCTCTAGGCCGCGATTAAATTCCAACATGGATGCTGATTTATATGGGTATAAATGGGCTCGCGATAATGTCGGGCAATCAGGTGCGACAATCTATCGATTGTATGGGAAGCCCGATGCGCCAGAGTTGTTTCTGAAACATGGCAAAGGTAGCGTTGCCAATGATGTTACAGATGAGATGGTCAGACTAAACTGGCTGACGGAATTTATGCCTCTTCCGACCATCAAGCATTTTATCCGTACTCCTGATGATGCATGGTTACTCACCACTGCGATCCCCGGGAAAACAGCATTCCAGGTATTAGAAGAATATCCTGATTCAGGTGAAAATATTGTTGATGCGCTGGCAGTGTTCCTGCGCCGGTTGCATTCGATTCCTGTTTGTAATTGTCCTTTTAACAGCGATCGCGTATTTCGTCTCGCTCAGGCGCAATCACGAATGAATAACGGTTTGGTTGATGCGAGTGATTTTGATGACGAGCGTAATGGCTGGCCTGTTGAACAAGTCTGGAAAGAAATGCATAAACTTTTGCCATTCTCACCGGATTCAGTCGTCACTCATGGTGATTTCTCACTTGATAACCTTATTTTTGACGAGGGGAAATTAATAGGTTGTATTGATGTTGGACGAGTCGGAATCGCAGACCGATACCAGGATCTTGCCATCCTATGGAACTGCCTCGGTGAGTTTTCTCCTTCATTACAGAAACGGCTTTTTCAAAAATATGGTATTGATAATCCTGATATGAATAAATTGCAGTTTCATTTGATGCTCGATGAGTTTTTCTAAGAATTAATTCATGAGCGGATACATATTTGAATGTATTTAGAAAAATAAACAAATAGGGGTTCCGCGCACATTTCCCCGAAAAGTGCCACCTAAATTGTAAGCGTTAATATTTTGTTAAAATTCGCGTTAAATTTTTGTTAAATCAGCTCATTTTTTAACCAATAGGCCGAAATCGGCAAAATCCCTTATAAATCAAAAGAATAGACCGAGATAGGGTTGAGTGTTGTTCCAGTTTGGAACAAGAGTCCACTATTAAAGAACGTGGACTCCAACGTCAAAGGGCGAAAAACCGTCTATCAGGGCGATGGCCCACTACGTGAACCATCACCCTAATCAAGTTTTTTGGGGTCGAGGTGCCGTAAAGCACTAAATCGGAACCCTAAAGGGAGCCCCCGATTTAGAGCTTGACGGGGAAAGCCGGCGAACGTGGCGAGAAAGGAAGGGAAGAAAGCGAAAGGAGCGGGCGCTAGGGCGCTGGCAAGTGTAGCGGTCACGCTGCGCGTAACCACCACACCCGCCGCGCTTAATGCGCCGCTACAGGGCGCGTCCCATTCGCCAATCCGGATATAGTTCCTCCTTTCAGCAAAAAACCCCTCAAGACCCGTTTAGAGGCCCCAAGGGGTTATGCTAGTTATTGCTCAGCGGTGGCAGCAGCCAACTCAGCTTCCTTTCGGGCTTTGTTAGCAGCCGGATCTCAGTGGTGGTGGTGGTGGTGCTCGAGTGCGGCCGCTTAGTGGTGGTGATGGTGGTGGGTACCCTTAATTGGGCAGGCGCCGCCTTCACAGTCGGTCTGGTCGACCAGTTCCAGGTCCTTGACGTCGCTGTTCAGCTGGCTGAAGACTTCCTCCACGTTGCCGGTAATTTCCTGGCTGCGCTTTTCGTAAGTCTCCTTATCGATCGGTTCCTTTGGCGCTTGCTGCAGGGAACCTCCAAAGTATGGCAGAAGCGAGGTTGACTTGGTGATAAAGCGGTACTGGCGGAGCAAGGATTCAACCTGGTCACCTTCGGAATCCTGGAAAGTAATCGTGCAGGAAACCGCGTTGTCCGACCAATAAGTCTGCAAGAAGGCCTGGGTGGCAAACTGTTCCGCGATTGAAACCGTCCCAGCTGAGGCAAAGTTAGGGTTGTCCGCCCCTACTGCCTTGATCGGGAATTCCACGCAGGTCGTGTTTTCCGTGTAGATGTCGGCTTCCGTCCGGTAGCCGCAGGCCTTCAAGGCTGGCAAAAGCGGGTCAGAATCCTGGAAACGGATCCGCTGGATCAAGTAAGCCCCGTAGTGGAAGTGCATGCCTTCACTGGCACCGGCCAACTTGGCCACCGTGCCTGATGGCTTGACCGTGGTGTGCTTGATTGATTCATTGCAGCCCAAAGTCTTACTGTAGTCCTGGTCAGCCTTGACCACGGCCTTGTAAAGCTGGTCAACCATCTTAATGGCCCGCTTGTCGTAGACTGGCACCTTGATAGCTTCATGGGTTTCCGGGTCAAAGTCATCCTTGAAGCCGGTAACCACCCGGTTGCCCAGTCTGGTCAAAAGCCAGTCCTGGATCCCGGACATGGAGATCCCGATCCGGCGGTTCTTTTGAATTATTTCCCGGGAAATTTCCCAGTCATAAGGACTGAAGGTTACCCGCTTGGCGTAGCGGGCCGCTAAGGCAAAAACTTCCTGCAAATCCCAGCCCTGTTCTTCCGCGATCAGCGGGAAGACTTCAAAGAGGTTGCAAGGTTCCCCGTTGGCCAGGGAGATCTCCCCGCAAGGGTTGGTCCCTTCCACGTCCCCGTCAATTCCAGCCTGGTAGCCATCAACAATCCGGCCATAGTTCTTGGACAGGTCCAGGTTCACGATCCCTGGCTCCCCGTTTTCCCGGATCCCGGCAGCGATCGGCTGGTAGCCGCTGAAGGCTGAATCAACTGCCACGCTGTTGTTGGATGCCCAGCGGTGGTGCATCAGCTTCTCTTGGTCCTGCTTCATAGAAATGAAGTCCTGGTCATCATTTGAGCCCAGGGCCAGTTCCGCTGACCGGCGGACATTGCCGGCCACGACTGCCTTGCCGATCAAGTTGCAGATGTCGGCGGCATCAACAGCCGTAAGGCGGCCGCCAGCCTTATTATTCAAGACTTCGTTAACGTCCAGCAGCATGGAGATCAAGGGCATTGGGCCGGAAGCCGTGCCGCCGAAGCCATGGATTTCTGCCCCGTAAGGACGGATGTCGGACAAGTCCAGGATCAGCTTTTGCTTACGGTCTGGGTTGGTCTGGGCAAAGTGGAGGTCAATCAAGAGGGCATTGGCCAAAACCCAGCCCTCCCGGGTATCCGGCAGGCGGTAGTAGATGCTGTCAGCATCTTGAACTAATTCATTCTTACCGACGGCCCCGACCTTGACGGAAGCGTCGTAGGATTCACTGGTCTCATCGACCACCAGCTGCAGGTCGATGGCAAAGTCGACCCGGGGAATCTGGCTGATGTTGGATCTGGCAACTGAGAAGCCAACCCCGCCCCCCTTCATCAGTTCGTCAAAGAGGAAGGAGAAAGGCATGGAAACGGCCTTTTCCTGCTTGCCAAGGTAGCTGGGCACGATCTTGCTGTCCCCATACTTTTGCGGACGGATGGCCACAAACCAGCAGTTGTTCAAGGAATCCCCGGTCCGTCTCTGGTAGTCAGTCCCGGAAATCCACAAGTTCCGGCCAGATGGCGTCGCGCCCAGGCCGTAGATCAGCTTGTAGAGCCGCTCTGCTTCTTCAGTCAAGCTCTGCTTCAGTTCCAGACTTGGGGAGTCTTGAAGGCGGGGATCCAGGTTGATGTTGCCTTCAACCACCCGCTTGACGGTTTCATCCCAGTTTTCACTCCGTCCCTTTTCCGGCAGCCAGCGGGCGTAGGTACGCTTGTAGGTGACCC
>CALAPX010000276.1 GCA_937888355.1 uncultured Spartobacteria bacterium | reverse complement strand
CGATTTCGATGCACGCTTTTCCCTGAAAAACATGTTCAAAGACATCCAGATCGCTCTCTCCATGGCGAGGGATGCCGATATCGAACTCCCCGCCGCTTCGGCCTTTGCCGGCATTGCCATGGCCGGGCTCCAACGCGGATGGGCCGACGAGGATTTCTCAGTCATCTCGCGGTTCTATGAATATCCGGGCGCCGCCGCCAAGGCAGCCGCAGAACAAGCAGAATCCCCCACTCTTGAGAGTGAACCGCTTCCTCAGGAAACGCCTCAAAAGAAATCCCTCCTCGCCACTTTGCGCTCCTTGTTTTCATCGGGGAAATGAATAGCCCCGCCGGATTCTATCCCCTCACCGCTTGTTCCCTGCTGTGTTTCTGCGGTTCCGACGCCACGCGGTACCTGAACGGACAACTCAGCATCGACATCTCCAAACTCCCCCCTCATGAGGCCCGCAGCGCATGTCTCCTTGATGCGAAGGGCCGCCTCTGCGCTCTTCTTCATCTCTGGCGCGAAGCAGACCGCTTCATCATCGAAGTGCCCACCTCTCGCCTCGAGGAAATTCAAGCCCGACTCGAACGCTATATCATCGCGGACGACGTCGAAGTCTCCATCCTTCCCAACACGCCCACCTACCACATCTTTGGTCACCCTGCGCCCGATGGCGGACTCTTGATCAATCGTCTTGGCATTGCCGGCTACGATTCCAACGCCCGTCCCGCCGCCCTTTCAGAAGTGACTCCCGAAGAAGTCGAACGCCTCCGAATCATCCACGGCATTCCTGCTTGGGATCGCGAACTCACCAAGACCACCCTCCCGCAGGAAGCTCGTCTTGAGACAACAAGTGTGGACTTTGACAAAGGTTGCTATGTCGGCCAGGAAATCGTCTCGCGCCTTAAAAGTGTCGCCCATGTAAACAAGCGTCTCCACGGGTTTCGCGGCACACTCCCCCACCCGCTTCCAGACGGCTGCACCCTCCACGCAGACACCGAATCCACCACCTCCGTCGGACGCCTCACCAGTGCCGCCCCACATTTTGGCATGGCACAATCTGTCGCCCTCGGTTATCTGAACCGACAGTTCGACTCACTCGACCACCTCCATGTCCGCGACCCACAAGGAAGCATCATTGGACTCGTCGAGCGCCATCCATTTCCAATTCCATGAAATTCTCTGCCCTGCTCCTCGCCATCTTTTGGACCGCCACATGCACCGCCGCCACCCTCGGCCCGGAAGTCGCTATCATGCAAATCAAGTTTCCAAAAGAGAAGCAACCGCGTGAAGTTGTCATCGGTCTCTACGACGAATCCACGCCCGCAACCGTCGCGAACTTCAAAAGCCTCATCAATCAGAAATTCTACAACGGGCTCCGCTTCCACCGAGCATTCCCAGGATCACTTATTCAAACTGGTGACCCAAGCAGTCGCTGGGGGCAGACAGACAAAATTGGTACCGGTGGTCCGGGCTTCACCATTCCTGCCGAGATCCGCCTCAAGCACAACAAAGGCGCTATCGCCATGGCACGCCTCCCTGAAAAAATCAATCCCGCCAAGCACTCCAATGGGAGCCAATTTTATGTCTGCATCGAAGCCCTCCCGAAGCTCGACGGCCAATACACCGTCTTCGGCACCATTCTTGCAGGGCTCGACGTCCTCGACGAAATCAGCAAGGCCCCGACAAATAGCAACGATTTTCCCTTGCCCAAAATCACAATTAAATCCATTGTACTTGTCCCTCGCACTCCAGCAGCAGATCCCCGCTGATTGAGTCAAAGCGAGTCAACTTTAGGGGTAGATACCGAAGTGGCCAAACGGGGCGGACTGTAAATCCGCTGGCTTACGCCTTCACTGGTTCGAATCCAGTTCTGCCCACCACCCCCAATACACTCCTTTTGATTGTTTCAAGGGAGCTTGAACTACAAATTCAGCAAATCCCGTAGAGCATCTTTGACCGCTTCGAATTGAGGAAGAGCGAGGCGCCCCAGTTTTCTTTCGAGGCTATTCTGGTCGATACTGGCAAGACCCTGAACATTCACAGCGGAATTTTTGGTAAGCCACTTGGGTTTTCCGATTTCGACTTCTCCGCGCAGGCCTCGAATCTGAGAAGTGAGTGGAGCCACAATTACTAAAGCACGCGCGTCTTGGGGTTGAGGAAAAGCCAAAACAACCACAGGGCGTTTTTTTGCCGCAGCGCCAAAATCAACGACCCAAACCTCCCCTGCACTGGGATTAATACTCGCCAAGAGCGTCCTCCCAGGCTCTCCCCTGTTGTGCCGTGGTAAGCAGAGGCTCAGGTTTTGAAGTAATCACAAAGGGCAGGTCTTCCCGAAGCTCCACTTGCGCCAGGAATATGTTGAACGCATCACTGGCTTTCATGCCTAGACTGGCAAAAACCTTTTCTGCTTTTTTTAACCGGTCTGCGGGAACACGAGCCCTGAAAAGAACTGACTTCGACATGGCTCAAATGTGCTCATTATTGCTCACTTTGTCAACTAGTTTCATGGCCTCTGTGAATCACCTCCTCGAAGCAATGCCGTGGATTCCGAGTAGCACTCGCGGTTTTTCAAAAAAAATTTACTCCCCCCGTAGATGTCCTACCAATGGATTTAGGATTCCTGGCGACATGATCACCATACTCATCCATAGCGTTACTTGGTTCCTTCGACACACCCTCAAGCAGAAACACCGTGCATCCTACCGGCAGACGGAGTTTTCATTCTAGCGTATGGATCTCCAAGCTGAACTTGAGAAGCGACGAGCAGAGGGCTCATTCAAGGGAGAAGGGTACAAACCTCCGGAGGATCCGCTTTACATTAAAATCGGGCTTACTTTCTTCATCATCATCGCCAGCCCGATTTGGATTCCCCTGTTCATTGTCTGGCGGCCGATCCTTGCGATTCGTAGGCGGCTGAAGAAACACTCACCAGCGCCGCTCAAGCAGGCCACCTTGGACATCCCAAAAGAACCACCTCGGCCGCTTGACCCAGAGCTCTTGCGCCGTCGCGAGTTGGCCAAGCAGACCAACAAATTCAATCACCCGAAGATTCGCCATCTCTACGATCCCCTCCGCGATGACCCCGCCTACAGCGCAATCATCGAAGCCGCCGCCCAGCGCGCGCAAGACGAGGTCGGGCACCCTCATGTTCTCGGCACCTGTCACCTGATTTGGCGACGGCAAAAGCAAATCCTCAAAGAGGAATTCGGCATGGTTTGGTACACCCCAAGCGAGATGAACCCGCGGGTGATTTATGACTGATATTGCTC
>CALAPX010000275.1 GCA_937888355.1 uncultured Spartobacteria bacterium | reverse complement strand
CGAGCAGATTGCAGCGAAGAACTTCACCCGCCAAAACGCCGCCTCCGGCCTCGCTGAAATGGCTACCCAAGAGGCCATGGCAAATATTGCTCTTGGGTTCAACTTTTCCGGTAATCTTACCCAAGGCCTCGATGATGATGAATACGCGCAGGTTGTTACCACCCAATCTGGCGCCATCCACAAGTACATCTTTCAAAATGGTACAGTAACTCGAAATGGGACAATAGAATTGTTTTCTTCAGGGAATCAGGTGGTCCATTTTACGAGCAGCAATAGTACAGAGACAAATCTATTGAGTGCTAACGCTACATTCAACGGCACAGCAAACCTGAACAACCTCCAAAATCCCACCTCCAGTGCGAGCGCCACCTCCAACCAATGGACAATCACGGGCAACGCCAGCGAGCAGATCAATGTGCCGATGGAAGAGATCGAGGACTCTGCTGGAAATCTCATCGGCCGCATTGCCTACTATGTCGATGACGAGGGCACGAAACTGAATCTCAACTCAGCCACTGGCAACCGAGACACGCTCAATGCCGCCTTGAGGCCCTTGGATATTGCTGCCTTGGTCCCCGCTGCCGCCGATACTTTTGAAAACATCGTTAATGGCACAAGCCCCGATGCAAACAATAGTTCGGATATCAGAACCTGGAGTCATTTCTTCCGCCCCGAGCAAGCGGCCGCCGCAGTCAGCGGTATTTCAGGCAACCATACCCCTTTTCTATCCACTGCGGGAAGCGCGAACGACGTGGCCCATCTCCTTACTCCTTGGGGAGACCAGAGAATTCATATCAACACGCTTTCAACAAACGCCACGGATGGTAGCGGCGATAGTTCAGTGCTCGCCATTCACTCCGCCTTAACCGACCCAGCCATCTCCGACATATTCGGAAGTGATTTTGCCGATAAATATACCTCCACAGGAGTCAAACAAATCGCTGCGAATATGCTCCAGATGCGCGATCCGAATACTGCCACCATGAATGCCAGCTTCAACTACACAGGACCATTATTAGGTTCAAACAATCTTAGCAGTGAAATCCCGGTCGAGTATCTTGGTCATGCACCATACCTCGTAATCACCGAAATTGGCATGTCGGCTTGCCTTGCATCTGCAATGGGCGGTGGAACGAGTTACACCTACGTTAACTCGGCAAACCAGACAATCACTGTGCCAGTGAGCCAAGCGGATTGGGGGTTTAAATTTCAACCTGTTATCGAGCTATACAATCCCTACCCCGTTCCTTTTACTATTCCATCGGGAGCATTTCCAAGAGTCATGCTTCGACCAACGAGGCTCACATGCAACATGAGTTGGAGTGGACCCAATGGGAATTTCAGCGGCAATTTTGCTTTTGGCTCTAATTCCTACAAGCCAGCATCATGGACATATTCCTGGTGGTTTGGGAAAAGAACACTATCCGATGTGAATTTAGATCAATTAGGGAGATATGATCTGATCTTTCGAGCGAACGGGAACTCCACAGTAATTCCTCCTTACTCTAAGATTCAAACAAGATTGTATCTCCATGGTGCTGTATGGGAAGCAGCCTATACCTTTCTTCCATTAAAACCTTGGTCCGCATATCCCCATAATGGAGGAAACATCACGATCCAGAGCGTCAGTGATCTTAAAGTCACTTTTGATCGCGTTATCCTATTGGCTAATTCCGGAAACAATGTGGGTAATGCCACGACCGGATACTCAAACACAATTAGGGATTGGGTAAGAGGTGACGAAATTGGCGAACTGGATGTGGAATTTGATTCCTCAAAATTACCTTATGAATTCAAATGGAATGGGACCCAATTGACTCTGGACCCCGATTTCAATCCTCCATCCGATACCGCCGGCAAAGCTGCGGCAGTTCCAACCAAAAGCGTTCAACGAATCAGCTACCTCACGAAGATTCCTCGCGCAAACCCTGCCATTACGATTGATGACACCAACCGGAATTGGACGAGCAGCAATAGCTCTGTGTCGGCGGCTTGGCTATCGAATAGCACAACTTGGGTCACCCCGAATTCATCGAACTTCGGTCACTTGGGAACCAGCAATAGCAGCTCCACGGATTCCAACTTCGCCGCTCCAAGCGCATCCGCCAACTTTACCACCCCCAGCGACCCATCGTTTGGAGACAACGTAGTCAACGCCGTCTACGCGAATGCAACCGAGTCCTCCGACATGCGGGAGCCAATCTTGCCCACTGGCAACTACACCTGCCCCGCGGACTTGGGCCTTGTTCCCACGAATCAGCGCTGGCGCCGACTTAGGATGCAGATGCAGCCATCTCTCGAAGGGTGGCTGATCCCGGACTGGGCGATGCTGGATGTCATCTCGTTTGGAGACGGCGATCCGACCAATGCCATGAACCGCACAGTCCCAGTGAATATCAATGGTCGATTCCATCTCCCCGGAAATGCGACTGTGGCACCCCGCACGATTGGTGTCCAAGCATTGGCTCAAGTGATTCAAAGTTCCACCGCTGCCACGATTCAAGACACCATGAATCCGGCAAACTCCATCACTACGGACGACCCCACCCGATTCCAAGGAACTCTCGGCAACGCCACCACGATCGCCAGCGCCATCGGCAACATGACGTGGTCAGCAAATTCCACTTGGGGCCAGGGAAATTTCACAAGTGACCCGGGGAGTCGCCGCAAAAGCAGCAACTTTCCTGTCGATCTCTATATCCTGCCCTCCGAAATCATGGAAATCGCCGGCGTGGCTGATGCCGTGGATCAAACCGACTACAACAACAGCACAAGCCACTTCAAGTGGAACGAAGGCCGGGCAAGCGCCCTCATTCCCGCTGTGACAACGCGAAGCTCCTTTTTTACCATCTACGCCTACGCCCAAGCCCTCGACAACCAAGGCAACATCGATTCCGAATCCCTCACGAAAACATTGGTGGAAGTGCTGGCTGACACCTCCACCGCACCGACCACATACCGGGTCAAAAAACTCTACACCCAGCCAATCCCGATGGGGGAATAAGAGAAAGTTTTCAGGGTTCAGAATCGGAGCTGAGCGGAGAAAGAATGCCGAAGGTAGCCCAAAGGGTGGAGTGTAACGGAATCAATTCAGGAATCCAAACTGGCGGGGCTTGGTCATAAAAGATCGTCTGCTGTGTTGTGCGGGTTTGTTTCCTGGCGCAGGGAAACTGGAGTACGAGCAGTTGCTGTGACTATTAATTGCT
>CALAPX010000274.1 GCA_937888355.1 uncultured Spartobacteria bacterium | reverse complement strand
CGAGATGCATTCGCGGGGCCAATGGAGGTGGAGCGAACACGTCCTTTGGTCAGTTGCTTGCCGTGGTGGGGGTCGATGCTTTTAAGATCATGAAACTCAGAGCCCGATCTCCACGGCCACGCGGCGGTAGATCTCGGTGTTTTTGGTGTTGGCGGCTTCGTGGCGGTCTTTTGACCAAATTTCAAAACGGCGACCGGCACCGATAAAAACGATCTCTCCGCTAAGGTCGGCTGCGGCAGCATGGTTTTCTTGAAGAAGGATGCGCCCTTGCTTGTCTGAAACTACCCGGTGCGCCGCACTAAAAAATTGACGGATCGCTTGCCGTTTTTCTTGGGGAGAGGCACTGGAGCCAAGGATTCGTTGTTCGGTTGAGTGAAACTCTCCCGGAGGCATGAGCATGAGGTATCCCTCCTCTGGGTGGGGAATGACAAAAAATTCTGTGCCTTCATCCCGTACCCATGCAGATGGCACTGCTACTCGATGCTTTGCATCGAGCGAACGCGCGTAAGTTCCCGCAAAAAGGGATTCTACTGGGTTTTCCGGTGGCATTAAAGGCGAAGAATGGTTGTGGTTATTTTCACCACTTTCACCCAAAAATACCCACTTCATCCCACTGCGGCAATAAAATATTTTGTTTTTTTACAAGCCGGTTGGTGTTCTGGATTGACTGGCAACCCCTCTTCATAAAGAGTGAACGTTGTGCGGGGGAGCCTATGGAAGGCTGAGAGTCCGGCCAGTTGAAATGGTTGGAGACCCTTTGAACCTGAAACGGTTGATGCCGGCGGAGGAAGCGCATGGAAAGCAACGGTCACGGGGCCCGAGTGAACCCATTTGCACCGTCTCCGGCGAAGACGTGAATGGGGCCACATCAACAAACTTAAGCTCTATGATTGCTCCAGCCGATTCCTTGGAACCCAGTAGTACACGCCCGCTTCCCAACTCAGTCCGCGTTTTCGTGGCGGGATCGCTTCACTCAGGTGTCCGAGTGCCGATGCGGGAAATTACCCTTTCGGACACTAAGCGTCTCGATGGATCCTTGGAAAAAAACATGCCAGTGCGTGTGTATGATGCCTCCGGTCCATGGGGTGATGCTGGATTCGAGGGCGATGTCACAAAAGGGCTGCCTGCTCTTAGAAGTACTTGGATTACAGGCCGTGGGGATGTTGAGGAATACGAGGGACGCGAAGTGAAGCCCCAAGATAATGGCTATCTTTCAGTCAATCATGCGGAATATGCGAGCAAGGCCGAGCGCAACCGGTTGATGGAATTTCCCGGCCTGCGTCGCAAGCCACTTCGCTCTTCTGCAGGGCATCCAGTGACGCAGCTTTGGTATGCGCGCCAAGGGATCGTCACGCCAGAGATGGAGTTTATTGCTATTCGCGAAAACATGGGGCGAGCGAAGATTGCGGAACTTGGGGGTGATATCCTCCGCAACGTTTTGGAAAAACAGCACGCGGGCTCAACTCAGTTGGGTCAAAACCCTTATACTCCGGGTCTTTTTGGCAAGTTTCCGCAGCGCACACCCGCCGAAATCTCTCCGGAATTCGTGCGTGAAGAGGTCGCTGCCGGGCGTGCTATTATCCCGGCAAATATCAATCACCCGGAACTCGAGCCAATGATCATTGGCCGCAATTTTCTCGTAAAAATAAATGCCAACATCGGCAACAGTGCCGTGGCCTCCTCGATTGAGGAGGAGGTTGAAAAAATGCGCTGGGCCACAAAATGGGGCGCCGACACGGTGATGGACCTTTCTACCGGAAAAAATATCCACGCCACACGCGAATGGATTTTGCGTAACTCGCCTGTTCCTATCGGTACCGTGCCTATTTATCAGGCTCTGGAGAAGGTAAACGGCAAAGCGGAGGATCTCACATGGGAACTTTTTCGTGACACACTTCTCGAGCAAGCTGAGCAAGGTGTTGATTATTTCACAATTCATGCTGGCGTGCTGTTACGCTTCATTCCGCTTACCGCTTCGCGGATGACCGGCATAGTTTCACGCGGCGGTAGCATTATGGCCAAATGGTGCTTGTCCCATCACAAAGAAAACTTCCTTTACACGCACTGGGACGACATTTGTGACATCATGGCGGCCTATGATGTAAGCTTCTCTATTGGAGATGGACTCCGTCCCGGGTCAGTTGCTGACGCCAATGACAAGGCACAGTTCGGAGAGCTTGAGGTTCAGGGCGAACTCACTAAGCGGGCTTGGGCAAAAGGTGTTCAAGTTATGAACGAGGGGCCCGGACATGTGCCAATGCATATGATCGAGGAAAATATGGTCAAGCAGCTTGAATGGTGTCACGAGGCGCCATTTTACACCC
>CALAPX010000273.1 GCA_937888355.1 uncultured Spartobacteria bacterium | reverse complement strand
TGCAGGTTGCCATTCAGGGTTGGATAGGAACCGCACAACTGAAATCGACTGCAAAAGAATCCAACGATGCCGTGAGACAGATCGCCGACGGAATGACAAAGTATTTCCAGAGCACACCAGGTAAGATGAATTACATTACTTCCTACCTTTACCTGATCGTAGGTGTTTTTCTGATTGCAATGTCTGCCTGGATGTTCTCCCTCAAATTATAATAAAATGCTAACAATGCGGTTGTCGCATGTAAGCTACATCGGCTTCGCCACCCAGAATTCCGAATCGCTGGTTACCGAACCGAGGATCTTCTTGGAGAAGAATGAATAGAATATTAAAAACCTTGCTGATTGCGTGCCTAATGTCCGTTGTAAGCATGGTCGCTGCGGAAGAGGACTCGGGGAATATTGTAGTAAATAAAAAAAACCTGCGCATCATGTATTTGGGGGACTCGATTACTGTCGGCTACACCGACAATCCCCATTGGAACGTGCCGTTCAAGTTTGGCTACCGCAGCCGGCTCTACAAGCTGCTCAAGGAGGCCGGCTATCAATTCACTTTTGTTGGCGATTCCCCCCAGCCGTGGAACAAGATGAGTGGGGACCCGACTCATGGTGGAACGTATAAGCCGGAGTTTGACCTCCGCGATCTTGGGCAAGATCACCATCAGGGTGGGGGAGGCGCGCCTATTGGGGCTCTCAAAGGATGGGTATCCAAAAGCAATCCCAACCTTATTTTGCTCATGATTGGCATCAATGGGATCAGCAAAGACAGCCCGGCAAGAATCCATGCGTTGGTGGAAACCATCGTAACCGAAAATCCCGAGACCAACCTGATCGTGGCTCAGATCACCCCCTACGTGAACACCGAGGCCGAGAAGAACAAGTTGGTTTACGATTATAACGTCTACATCCGCGACACCCTTGTTCCGGACTTTGCCACGAAGGGGCACAAGGTCAGCACGGTGGACATGTATTCTTTGTTTCTGACTGACCGCAACAACTACGAGTCTTCCGTGGCTCCGGCAAAACATTCGAATAACTTCAATCACCCGTTCAACGAGGAGTATGACCTCATGGCGGACCGATGGTTCGCGGCGATCGAGGCGCTCGGGCTTGAGAAAAATTCAAAATGATGGGTCTGCAGGAACGGGACTGTCGCAGAATCCTTGGTGCAGCAGGGGATCTTGCCAGAAATTCAATCCTCTTAATGGCCGCTCTTGCTCTTCAAGTGGACCCCGCATTGGCGGATGCACCGAAGAAGTGGAGGCCGGAGCAGATCGGTTGGGAAAGCTTCCCGCTCAAGCCGGACAGGACGCTGGAATACAAAACGGTCACGGGCAAAGACGGAGCACCAGTTTCACTGAAGCTGCAGGTGTTTCTGCCTATGGGATGGCAAGAATCCGACAAACGTCCAGCGGCTGTCTTTTTCCATGGTGGCGGATGGCACGGCGGCGGGCCGGATCATTATTATCCGCAGAGCCGCTACCTCGCGCTGCGCGGCATGGTTGCGATCTCGGTCGAGTACCGAACCATCAACCGATTCGGCACCACGCCGAAGGAATGTGTCAAGGACGGTAAGTCCGCCATGCGGTGGGTGAAAGCGCATGCGAAAGAGCTGGGGATTGATCCCGACCGCATCGTTGCCGGTGGGGGATCGGCAGGTGGGCATATCGCAGCGGCGACGGCTCTGGTGAGTGCGTTTGATGAGGAGGGCGAGGATACTTTGGTGAGCTGTATTCCCAAGGCGCTCCTCTTGTTTAATCCCGTCTTTGACAATGGCCCGGAGGGCTTCATGCATGAGCTGGTGAAGCCCTATTGGAGGGACATTTCACCCATTGATCACATCGATGAGCAGACGCCACCGGTGATGGTGCTGCTTGGAACCGAGGATATGTACATTCCCGTGGCAACCGCCAAACGCTTTGAGAAAGCGATGAAGGCAAATGGCCGCCGCTGCGACCTGCACATTTACGAGGGCAAGAAACACGGCTGGTACAATCTCTGGGTCAGCCGTGACGATATGGCAGAGGCCCTGATCCGAATGGATCGTTTTTTAACGTCGCTTGGCTATCTCAAGGGGGAGCCGGTGCTGGAACGGGGGGTCATGTGAATCAACTCGATTCAAATCTGATACCATCTATATAAAATAGCTAGACACAATAAATTTGGCTGGGTAAAATAGATGAGTGAGAAAACAACATTTCAAACTTCGGCGGCCTGATTTAAGCGCTCAACTTGAGGAGCGATATCGTCAGGAAAAAGACGCACGCAACAAAGTCAGGTTGCTGGCCATGAGGATGGGTGCCAGTGGAGCGCACGCTTCGCAAGATATCGCTGATATTTGTGGAGTATCACGAGCGACGTTTTTTGAATGGGCGAAGTCTTTTCGTGAAGGAGGATTTGATGCCTTGCTGGAGCGAGAAAAACCGGGCCCCAAAGGAATGAAATTGCGAGGAGTTCCAGAGGCAGTCGTCAAGGAACTGCGAGCTGGAGTGGAAAGCGGTCGATGGGCCACGGCAGAAGCGGCACGCATTTGGCTCCAGAAAGAGCGTGGCATCAAACGTCCATATGTGACGGTCTGGTCGTGGCTAAAAAAATTAGGAGGGGTGCTGCGAGTGCCGC
>CALAPX010000272.1 GCA_937888355.1 uncultured Spartobacteria bacterium | reverse complement strand
CCAGTGACCCATCACTTTCATCACCTTCAGCAACAAACCACTTTCCCTCGGAGTCCCATCTGGCATTTGTGCCAAGAATAGGAATCTCGGCACCGACATAATGTGAGGGCTTGAATCCACCAGCGCGAAGCACGTGAGCGGCCAGGGCGGACACTGTGGTTTTTCCATGCATGCCACAAACAATGATGCCGCTTTTAGACGCCATAATCGCGGAGAGGGCGTCTGCGCGTCGCGCCATAGGTAAACCAAGGCGGACGGCCTCGTCATAGGCCGGATTCCCTGGCTTGATCGCAGATGAATAAAGCACGATATCTGCATCTTGAACGCAGTTGGCGGAGTGAGGCGTTTGGAAAGTGAGCCCTTTTTTGACAAGGCGTTCGATCTCGATTGTATCAACCTTGTCCGATCCGCTCACGCGGTGCCCGAGGCCCAAAAGCAACGCAGCGATCCCACTCATTCCCGAGCCGGCAACGCCAATGAGGTGGATGCGCAGAATTTTTCCTGTTGCGAGGGATTCAAGAGGAGTAATTTGTTTCATTTCATGCTCTTCCATGCAGCGTGTTCCATGGCATCCGCGACGTTTTCCGCCGCCGATTTAGGATCGAGGAGCTTGGCTGCTTCCGACATGACTTGGCGTCGGGCCGGGTCACTCAGCAAGGTATGTAGCAGCGTTGCAAGTTGGGCAGGTGTTACCTGTTTTTCGTCGAGCGATTCTGCGGCCCCCGCGCGAGTAAAAATTGCGGCATTGGCGCTCTGGTGGTCATCGGTGGCAAAGGGGTAGGGAATGAGCACCGAGGGAAGCCCGAAATGCGAGACTTCGCTCAAGCTTGACGCGCCAGATCTTGAGACAACCAGATCAGCGGCAGAATAAGCCTCCTCCATGCGGTGGTGGAATGGCGCGACAAAGTGCGGAATTTCCTCTCTCTGATAATTGGCAGATGCCAGCCGGTCATCATTTTTCCCGGTGAGATGGATGATTTGAAGACTGGAATGGTCGAGAAGAGGAACGGATTTGAAAAGGAGTTGGTTGATGCCACTAGCGCCTTGGCTTCCACCAGTAACCAGAAGAGTTTGGCGTTCTGTGGTCAGGCCAAACACCCGCAAGGCTGCTTCGCGATCAAGTGGGTGACCAAGGTTTTTTCGAACGGGTGTCCCAGTGACGATGCTTTTCGCTCTGCCAAATGAGGCGCGGCAATCCTCGAATCCAAGAAGAACCAGCGAAGCGAAGCGGGCAGCAAGCTTGTTTGCACGGCCGGGTATGGCGTTTGACTCATGAATGAATGATGGAATTCCTCGCAGGCGTGCGGCAATGATCGGAGGAGTTGATGTGAAGCCTCCCATGCCTAGCACGATATCAGGACGGAATTTTTTGAAGACGCGCATGCTGTGGCGCTGGCTTTCCAGGCAGCGGCGTAGAAAGCCAATGAAGGCGGGAGAAAAGGAATTTCGTGGCATGCCCACCGAGGGAAGTTTCTCTGCGCGGAACTGCGGGTGCGCGTTCAATGCGGTTGAGTCGATTTCCTTTTCCGAGACAAACAGCAATACCTCATGGCCTCTGGAGTGAAGAACCTCGGCTACAGCCAGTCCCGGAAACAAATGTCCGCCAGTGCCCCCGCAGGCGATAACAGCACGGAGTGTTTTTTGGTTCATACCCTTGGTTCGAAGTGTGGGCGCAGGAGTGTTGGATCCAATGTTTGATGGATGGGGCGTCCCTGGCGGTGGATATTCACCAACAGTCCAATCATAAAGAGGCAAACAATCAGGTTTGATCCTCCATAGCTGATGAACGGCAGAGGCATGCCCTTGTTGGGTAAAAGAGAAGTTGTGACACCGATATTCACTACGGCTTGGAGAGTAATCATCGATACGGCGCCGAATCCCAGCACCATGCCCTGACGGTCACTGGCGTTTGATGCAACCAGCACTCCGGATAGAAAGATTAGAAGAAATGCAAAAACTGTCGCCGATGTTGCCACCAAACCGAGCTCCTCGCCGATCATTGGGAAAATGAAATCCGTATGGGCATATGGGAGATAAAGCATTTTTTGGCGACTCTCGCCCAGGCCCAGGCCATGAAGTCCACCTGAACCAAAGGCAATCAATGCCTGCCATTGTTGGAGCCCTTCGCCTAGCTTGTATTCTTCAGGGTCGAGGAACGCCATGAGGCGCCCTTTTCTCTCCGAGACGCTCAATCCAGCAGCTATGATCGCGCTAAATCCGCAGGCGGCAAGAACTGTAAGCCAGCGCATTGAGGCTCCGGCCAGGAAGAGAACGCAAACGGCAGTGCCTCCTATCAGTGCAGTATTCCCGATATCTACCTCCAGTATGATCAAGGTCATTAATATCAAAAGGACCGAAAGGGGTTTCACAAAACCATCCATGAGAGAGTTGAAGTCAGCCCCCTTTTGGGAAAACCACCATGCAAGAAAAAGGATAGATGCGACCTTGGCGAGTTCGCTGGGTTGGAATGTTGTGAGACCAAGATTCACCCAGCGGGAGGAGCCATTGATTCGCATGCCTATGGGGGGGATGAAACAAAGAATCAGCAACACAGCCGACAGGGCAAAGAGAGCCCACCAGTAGCGTACCCAAAAGTGGTAGTCTACAATGGCTGCTAGAGTGATCGCTCCGATCCCAACCGCTAACCAGAACGCCTGTTTTTTCACAAAGAAATTCATGTCCCCGTGACTGTCGCGTGCAAATGCCCCGGTGCTGAACAACATGATGAGCCCAAGCGCACAGAGGCCTGCGACAGAGATGATCAGGAGGTGAATGGCGTGGCGTTGCATGCGGAGCTGAGAGGCTCTCCTCAGGGTACAATAAGCTTTTGTCCTATCTGAAGTTTTCTGGGGTCCTCGATCTTGTTGGCTTTCATCAATTCAATCGGATTCACTTTTAGTTTTTTAGCGATCGAATATGGATTGTCCCCTTTGGCAACGGCGTAGGTTCTTGCAGATGCTGATACTTGCTCTTTTTTTTCCGGTGCAGCGCTAGGGATTGGTGCTGTGGATGGGGCCTTTGCCACAACGGTAGCCACCGGTTTTACAAGTGCCGCTTTATCGGTGATTACGGTGGTTTCTTTAGACGTTTCAGGAATGACGAGAACTTGGCCAGGCTTGATGATGGAGTTGTTCTCCAAGCTGTTCGCTTTTTCAAGGGAGGCTATATTCACTCCATGCATTCCCGCGATATGGTGCAATGTGTCTCCCGCCACGACCGTATGAGTGAGGGGATTTGAATGATTGACGCTTGAAATACTTGGAGATGCATCGGAAATAATTTGTTTCTCCTCTTGGAGTGACGCCGGCTTTGCGATTGGTTCTTGAGGTATAGTCAATGGTGCTTTTTCAGCTGCATCCGCTTTTGTGGCGCTCTTGATCTGGTTGAAAGCATAGATGCCTCCCACAGCAAGAATATGGAGTAGAAGAACAACAATAAACGCTTGGGAGAGTTTCATTCCCGGCTCCGCCTCGCTCTCGCAGTCGTCTATTTCTTCACGGCTTGCAGCGCGTGCACGCAGTGTTTTTCTGGAGACCATCCTGCGGATCGGATGACGTTTTTCGGAGGTTTCTTTTTTGGGCATCATGGGTTTTCAGTTGGGTGTGGGTTCAGTTGCTGGACGAATGATTTGAATAAGTTTCCGCGCTCCCCGTAGTTGAGGAACATGTCAAAAGATGAAGTTCCCGGGGAGAAAAGGACTGTATCCCCAGGGCGTGAGATCCGATGGGCAAGATGAATCGCCTCCTCCAGAGTTCCGATAGTGTGGCATTCTGTTTTTTTCCATGAGGCCGCAATCCGTTCTTTCATTTCCCCGATCAGGATTGCTGTGCGGCTGCGCTCCGCGACGAGCGGGGCGATGGAGTCGAACGTGAACCCCTTATCCTTGCCCCCTGCGATCAGGATGAGCTGCCCTTGTTGGGAGTGGATCGCCATTTCCATGGCATCTAGATTGGTGGCTTTCGAGTCATTGATCCAGCGGACGCCATCCAGTTCCCTGACAAATTCACAGCGGTGGGTCGGAGGGGCGTATTTTCCGATCGCAAGCGCGAGTGTTTCTAGATCGAGATCCAATGCGTAGCCGATGGCGAGGGCCGCCATAATATTTTCTGCATTGTGATTGCCTGGTAGAAGCGTGGAGCTTTGATCGATTATTTTGTCACCTCTGAAACAAATGGCATTTCCATCAAGGGTGAAATCGGCAGCGCTGGTCTTTGCGCTGAAGGTAAGTCGCCTGGCGGGGAGTTCGGGCAATTCCGCAAGAGCGTTCACAACCGCCCAATCGTCCGGCGTTTGATTTTCAAAAATCCGGAGTTTTGCCGCGCGGTAGTCCTCCAGTTCTGTGTATCGGTCCAGGTGGTTTGGGCTAAGGTTCAACCAGGCGGCAATTTTTGGCCGAAATGAGCGAATTGTTTCCAATTGAAACGAACTGACCTCAAGAACCATGACATCCAAGAGGTGGCTTTCGCGTACTGCGGTGGCGAAGGGCAGGCCGATATTACCGCTCGCCATGGTTCTGAGCCCAGCACCAGCTAGAATGTGCGTGGTAAGTTCGGTTGTTGTTGTTTTTCCGTTTGTCCCGGTGATCGCAACGGTTGGGCAAAGGCACTCCTCATACGCCAGTTCTAGTTCTCCAATAACCGGAATGGATTTTTTTAGAATATTTTGAACCAGGGGGGCACTGGGGTCGATGCCCGGGCTGAGCACTACGAGATCGTAGGCTGTTGAATCCGATTCTGCGGCGCTTCCAAAAAGAACGCGTGCG
>CALAPX010000271.1 GCA_937888355.1 uncultured Spartobacteria bacterium | reverse complement strand
AGCCAACGAATTGGAGATTACTTCAAGAAACATGGCCGTGATCCGGCGGATTTGCTCACGCCTTGTGAGATTGTTCCGGAGATTTTTCAGTACCAAGGCGTTACTTGGTCAAAAAATCGGAATCAACTCGGAGATTCCTGTGGATGACGAAAGTCAAGACATGATCTATACAATCGAGGTATTGGAACATGTCCCGCGTCCTTACGATTTTTTTCTTGAAGCTGGCAAGAAACGGCGGATTCAAGCGGCCAACGCAATCGGGGGTGGCGGGTCGAAGATGTCATGAGGGGTTTTGAAGTCGATGCATTTTCTTGGCCGAGAGTTGAGCTTCATCTCCACTTCCGCAACCTGTGCTTTAGTGACCTGCGCGAAGTCGGTTCCTTTCGGGAAATACTGGCGGATCAAGCCGTTGGTGTTCTCGTTGAGGCCCCGCTCCCAGGAATGGTAGGGATGCGCGAAGTATGCGTCGGCACCGAGGATCTCGCCGAGAAGCTCGTGGAGGGCGAACTCCTTGCCGTTGTCGTAGGTGGTCGTGAGCACCTTGTCGCGGTGGCGGCCCATCGCCTCGAGGATCGCCGCACCGACCTCGCAGGCTTCCTTCGATGCAGCTAGGGAGATGAGCGTGTAGCGACTGTAGCGCTCGACCATGGTAACAAGCACGGGTCCTCCCGGTCTGCCGATCACGGTGTCCATTTCCCAGTCGCCGATACGCGAACGCTCGTCGACGACTACCGGACGTTCGTCGATCATCACTTGGTTCTTGAGCCGTCCCCGCTTCTCACGCTCCGAGCCGCGCTTGTGGTAGGACTTACAGCGGTGGCGCAGGTTCTTGTGGAGATCTCCACCGGCGGCTTTGTCGCGGTAGATCCGCATGTAGATCGTCTCGTGACTCACACGAATGCCTTTCTTGGCCATCGACCCGCTGATCTGTTCGGGGCTCCACTGCTCGGCTCTGAGCTTCTCATCGACGAGTTCCATGGTCTCCTCCGGGACACGGTAGCCTTTCCACTCGCGGGACTCGGCATCGCGCTGCGCGGCAATTGAACAATAGCCCCCGGGAAATCCACCGAGGCGGCGTAACTCGCGGCTGACCGTCGAGGGGTGCACCCCGATGGTCTCGGCGATTTCCTTTTGCTCTCGATCGTTGCGTTTCATTGCTTCGATGGTGTAGCGTTGTTCACGGGTCAGGCGGCGGTAGGTTGGCATTTTGGTTCGGCTTGGTCGTTGAACCAGAAGCTTCCTACAGCCCCTGGCCTCTTGCCAACCCTGCCGATTGCGTTAGCCGCTTGAATCCGCCCTTTCGCTGAAAGCTCTTCTTGGGAAAGCGGACCCAATTGCACTCCGTTCTTCGAGTAGTACCACATACTTATCAGCCCATCGCATTCGCATTTTTAAGTCAACACACCATTTAATAATTTCCATCCCATTACGTAGCAGTGGGTTAACCCCTGCAGCAAAAATGGCTAAACCCAAAATCCCTTTAATTCATATCAGCACTAGCGCGGCAAAACCTTAATAAAATTTAATCCATAGTTTGATCAATTTCGACACAACTCAGCCCCCATGAACATGGCTGCCATCGCAAGCCATTC
>CALAPX010000270.1 GCA_937888355.1 uncultured Spartobacteria bacterium | reverse complement strand
CAGCCCCTCAGCAATAGCGGTTTTCCCCACACCAGCCTCACCAATGAGAACCGGATTGTTCTTAGTACGGCGGCAGAGGACTTGAATGATGCGCTCAATTTCGTCGGCACGCCCGATCACCGGGTCCAACTCGCCCTTGCGGGCTTGCTCGGTAAGATCGCGGCCATATGCCTTGAGCGCAGGCGTCTTGCCGTCACGCTTGCTGCCTCCTCCCGCCTCAGCGGGTACGGAATCCCCCTCATCGGAGGGAGCAAAATTCGGATCGAGTTCTTTCAGGATCTCATTGCGCGTACGCTCGATATCCACTTCGAGATTCTTAAGGACGCGTGCGGCAACTCCTTCGCCCTCGCGCAGTAATCCAAGCAAAATATGCTCTGTGCCGACATATGAATGCTGAAGGCTTTTGGCCTCCTTGCCGGCCAGTGCCAGGACCTTTTTGACCCGTGGAGTGTAGGGGATGTTCCCGGCCATTTTATTTTCCGGGCCGGATCCCACCTGCTTCTCGACCTCCGTGCGCACTGTCTCGAGATCAAGGCCCATCTTTTGGATGACATTGACCGCAACACCTTGACCGAGCTTGATCAAGCCAAGCAACAAATGTTCAGTGCCAACGTAATTGTGATTGAACCGGTCGGCTTCCTTGCGTGCGAGAGCCAACACTTGCTGAGCTCGTGGAGTGAAGTTGTTCATCATGTCTTTTCAGGTTGTTCGGGGGTTGAAATTGTTAGTCGTGATATGTCTGGTTGCGGAACTTGGGATAATTTCACCCGAATAAGATCAGCGCGCAAGGAGTCCCTTTCCTCGGATGACATTTTTTGAAGTTGGGCGCCTTTTTGTAAATGGGCGGGCTGCGTCTCGATAAACAGTTCGTCGACGGGAAAACGGTGCGCATCTGGAAAGACCGCAAGGTCGATGCCAAGCTTGATGATTGAGAGAAGGTTCAGCGCCTCTTTCGAGCTGATCGAATACGCGTGGCTCAACAATCCATAAGCGCGACCGATCTGATCATGCAGCGTGATTGCCTTGCGTTGCGCCAGCAAAGCGCGCGCATTTTGCTCGTGGTCGATGATCTGCTCAATGACACGGTTTAGGCGTCCAATGATTTCAGACTCGGTCTCGCCAAGGGTGGTCTGGTTGGAAACTTGGAAAAGATTGCCCATCGCCTCAGTGCCCTCGCCATGCAAGCCACGGACCGCAAGGCCGATCTTGTTCACCGAATTGATGATTTTATTGATCTGGTCACTCATCACGAGGCCGGGCAAGTGCAGCATCGCGGAGGCGCGCATCCCGGTGCCAACATTTGACGGGCAGGCAGTCAGGTAGCCGAGCTTCTCGTCAAAGGCGATTTCGAGCTTTTCCTCCAGCTCGGTATCCACACGATCAATCATTTTGTGGACCTTTTCCAATTGCAACCCGCAACAAATCGCCTGCATCCGGAGGTGGTCCTCCTCGTTGATCATGACACTTAGAGACTGCGGGGAATTCATCACAACGGCACTGCCAATCCCCTTTGCTGCATGCTCTCGACTGATCAAGTGGCGCTCGACTAGCACCTGCTTTTCAAGAGGAGACAAGGCTTCGAGGTTCTCGGCGAACGATTCTTCCATCTCCGGCAACCCGCACACAGCCTCTTTTACGGAGGCCATCACTTCAAGACGCTCGGCTTTTTT
>CALAPX010000269.1 GCA_937888355.1 uncultured Spartobacteria bacterium | reverse complement strand
GAAAATATTGGGTATAGTCATGGGTGTGGAATCCGATCAAGTCGGCTCCCAGCATGCCATTCAGAATATCCTTCATCCATCGACCTGGTAAGAGGCGGAATAACTCAAAGGAGGGAAAAGGGATGTGCAAAAAGAATCCGATTTGATGATCAGGCAAGCGTTCCCGCAATAAGCCGGGCAGGAGCAGAAGCTGGTAGTCATGAATCCAAATCTTATCACCAGGCTTTACGACTTCCAAAACGGCGTCTAGGAAACGAATATTCACTTGGCGGTAGGCTTCCCAGAAATCGGGATCATAGGAGACATGATTGGGGAAATAATGGAACAACGGCCAAATAGTTCGGTTGCAGAATCCTAGGTAAAAGCGGTCCATTTCCTTTTGCTCAAGGAAAACGGGCCAAGCGCCGTGTTCCTTGAGCGCAGAATTTTTCACGCTCTGTCTCTGCTTGGGTTCCACGGTTGTTCCGGGCCATCCGATCCAGAGAAAATGCATATCCTCCTTTTTCCTTTTGAACCACCCTAGCAGGGCATTGATCAAGCCGCTCATTTCCGGACGAACGTCCTCGTCTTTTCGTTTAGTTTCCAGGTAGCCAGACAATGCTGAAACAAGCCCACCGGAGCTTGGCGCAAAATGATATTCGCCATTCTTCTCCTCGCAGGAAAAGGGTAGGCGATTGGATATTACGATTAAACGGCCCATGATGCTCTTTCGATGCTGGATTTTCTTGCGGCAATGAAATGTGCTGTGGCTGTTGGTACATGCGAATCATTTTCGAAACCACCCGGATGAAGGAACCCGTTCAAGGCATCATCGCGCATTAGAAAATACTTGATTCCCGCCGCGCCTGCTTTCTTGGATCCCGGGTCTAAATCCTGGTACTGATCGAGGATTTCTAATGCGGATGCTTGGAGTTTAAAAACCAAAGGCATGTCGATGAATGGAGCTTTTTCCGCAGCCCGTCCAATGGATCTTACATATTCTTTTAGCGCAATCCTCAAGGCTGGAATTTGACCCTCATCAAGTGGCCGATCCAGCCTCTCTAATCTTTCCTTGATCTCAGGCGATAAATCTGCGATGGCTTTCAAATGAGACCTCCAATTCATAGTTAATTCTAAGCGGTGTTTCTTTTACCGGTTAACGGCTTCGCTTCCTTTTTAGTTCCGGGTTCCGTAATAGCTTTTCGCCTGCCTTGAGTATAGGGGTCCCCTGATCCTGTAAATCCTTTTCTAATTCGGATTTCATCTGAGTCAAAGCACTAAGGGCCCTTTGATTCAAATCGGAAATTTCCTTCTTGATTCTTGGTAAGGCTTGACTCGCCTTTGGTGTCAAAGTAATCAAGTGCTTGCGACGATCCTCCTTGCTCGGCGCCCTCTTTATAAAGCCGGATTTGGTTAAAGAATCTAAAATCCCAACCATATTCACTTTATCGGTTTCAAGCAAATCGGCAAGCTCTTGTTGAGACAATTTTCTGTTGCCTTCGCCTATGGCAACCAGAAGGAAAAAATGACGTCGAATGCCGAGGTGGCTAAGTCGGCTCGAAAGTGCATCCATATATTTTTTGGATACCTTATTGAGCTGCAGCCATAGGGGTAATTCCAGCGGAATGGGAAACTTTTTAATCATACAAGGAAAGTAACAAGTTTCAAACGGGAATGTATAGCTATCCTTATTAACTTGTATTTCCAGGAGAAGCGAAGCATAGTTAATAATATTAACTATTATAAATAAGTTTAATCTTACTTGGCTGCAGTAGAAAGGTAAAATCCATTTGAAAATAGAGATAGGGGCGTTGTCAATTCCCCCCTTTCTTAAACAAATACTCCTTAATATTCCCCTGCAGCTCTTGGCCTAACATGTGGCCGTTATGAAAGGAAAGGATAGGAAGATCAATTCACTTTCCGCAAGTAGCTGAACTGTGGTAGCAACATTGTAATAGAGGCCCTAAGGGGTCCTCAGGTCGCCGAAAGTTCTAGGAAAGTTGTTTCTAGCCCCCCCCCCAGATTACCGTTTTTAGCCTACCAGAAGAACACTAGGAGACACGCTAAGTATTGGACCAGAAGTGACCCCGTACCAATGCTTAAACGATAAGGAGTGCGTGCTTGCAGCCGTCGCAATATACACGAGCGGCACCGTGCGCGAGCATGCCGCAGTTGAGGTATTCATCAAGGGTTTTTAGAACCTCATCCCGTAAGCATCCATACTGGTGCTGGAACCTCAATTCCCAATGGTATTGCAAGTCGTCTCTTGAGTGGTAGACGATCTGGTAGAGGGGGGGGATTTCAGGGATTCGTCTCCTGTAGTGTTGGAGCTGCTGCTTTGTTTTCTCCCACGAGCATGTGTAGCGCCTGAGCATGCAGGCTAGTTCGGGGATTTGTCGTTAGAAGTTGTCTTTTTGACTGGAGCGAGGAAAGAATTGAAGCTCAGAAATCATCCGAGATTGAGATCAACAAGCCATATAATCAAAGGTAATCGTTACCTTGGTTTCAACCTTATAGAACTTGCAGCCAACCAGGGGCTTACACATCTCAAGAATAAAGATCGCCGGCTCGCATAA
>CALAPX010000268.1 GCA_937888355.1 uncultured Spartobacteria bacterium | reverse complement strand
GCATGGTCACTGACATCGCTCGAGTGCTTTACCACGAAGATGAAATCCTCACCCGCATCGATGAGTTGGCGCGAGTGCTCACCGACGAATACCAAGACAAGAATTTGACAGTCATTGCTATCTTGAATGGCAGTTTTGTATTCATGGCAGACCTGTTGCGACGCATCCCCCTTCCGATCCAGGTTGATTCATTGAGCGTGTCGAGCTATCGCGGCACTCAATCCACAGGACACATTCATTTTCGCCAGAACAGCCTCGCGGACGTGCGGGGCCGTCACGTTCTTATTCTCGATGACATCCTCGACAGTGGGAGGACGCTCAAAGCGATCAAGGCCCGGCTTGAGGGGGAGTCAGGAGTATTGAGTGTCCGTTCCTGTGTGCTGTTGCGAAAATGTGTGCAGCGTGACGTTGAAATCTGTGCCGACCATGTGGGGTTCGATATTCCCGATGAGTTCGTTGTGGGCTACGGGCTCGATTATAACGAACGCTACAGGAACCTGCCATATGTCGGAGTATTGAAGCCCGAGGCACTCGAAAGATACGCTTGATCGCCATTTTTTTGCAGCGGGGTGGATATGGGGTCTCCAAGGGAACAACCAGGCGGGTTGCGCTTTTTTCAAAAAATTCCTCCACATTCCAAATTTTGGAGCGAAACTTAATGGCTATTTTTTGACAGATTTCATGAACGAAGCATTGCCACTCCACCAAACTACCAGCCTGTACAATCCAGAGATGGAGCACGACGCCTGCGGTGTCGGCTTTGTCGCCAAGATCAGCGGCGAACGATCCAATGCGATTTTGGAAACTGCACTCATTTCCTTGTGCAGCCTCGTCCATCGAGGAGCGTTGGACGCTGACGCCAAGACCGGCGACGGGGCAGGGATCACGACGCAGATTCCCTACAAGATCTTCCGTCTGGAGGTCGAAAAACTCGGCCATACCCTGTACAATGATACCGACCTTGGCGTTGGCGTCATGTTTTTCCCTCAGGACAACGAGTATGAAATGGCCCGAGCCAAGGCCATCACCATCGAGGTGCTCGAAAAGCGTGAATTGTTTGTGTTCGGCTGGCGCAAAGTCCCGATGAACGACCATGTCTTGGGTGACAAGGCCCAGATGACAATGCCCCTCATTGAGCACATTCTTGTTGGGCGTCCCGCCGGTATGTCGGATGACGATTACGAGCGCCGACTTTTTCTTGCCCGCAACGAGATCGAAGACCGGGCTGCTGCTGACAAGATCCGGAATTTTTACATTCCTTCGTTCTCACACCGGACTATTTCCTACAAGGGCCTCTTGGTCTCCTCCTCGCTTGAGAAATTTTACCCCGACTTGGCGAACCCGAATTACGAGACGGCAATCGCGTTGTTTCATCAACGTTACAGCACGAACACATTCCCTACGTGGCCGCTGTCCCAACCTTTCCGTGCACTGGCCCACAATGGCGAGATCAATACCGTGCGGGGAAACCGCAATTGGATGCATGCCCGCGAGGCGGAATTGCAGGCCGATTTCTGGGGTAAGGACATCGATCTGCTCAAGCCGATCATCCAGCCAGGTGGATCCGACTCCGCGAGTCTCGACAACGCCCTTGAGGTGCTGACCATGAGCGGTCGCAGCATTCTTCACTCCGTGACGATGCTGGTTCCACCGGCCTACCGCTCTGACCCGACAATTTCTAAAGAGCTCCAAGAGTTCTACAACTACCACCGCTGCTTCTGTGAACCATGGGACGGTCCGGCCGCTCTTGTGTTCACCGATGGTGTGAATGTGGGTGCCTGCCTTGACAGGAATGGCCTTCGGCCAGCGCGCTACAACATCACCAATGACGGGGTATTTATCATCGCCTCCGAGGTCGGTGGATCCGAACTTGATCAGGAGACTATCATCGAGAAGGGTCGGCTGGCTCCCGGTGAGATGATTGCCATCGATACTTCGACCGGGAAGCTGCTTCGAGACAACGACATCAAGACAGCCCTAGCGACAGCCAAGCCTTATGGGAAGTGGCTTGCAGACAACCTCAAGCGTCTGCCGCAGCTCGGTGAGGAATCGATTTCCGCTCCTGCGGGTGAACTCGATATTCTTGGTCTGACCCAGCGTCAAATTGCGTTTGGCTACTCCTCTGAGGAGCTAGAGATGGTGATCAAACCCATGATCAAAGATGGCGCCGAGCCGGTCGGGTCGATGGGCGATGACACGCCACTGGCGGTGCTCTCCCACAAGCCGCGTCTGCTTTACACGTATTTCAAACAGCTCTTCGCCCAGGTCACAAATCCCCCGATCGACCCGATCCGCGAGAAGCTCGTCATGAGCCTGACAACTGTTCTTGGTTGGAGGAAAAATCTGTTGGCAGAATCACCCGAGCATGCGCGACTCGTGCACATTGAGTCGCCGATTCTCATCGACGCCGAGTTCGACACGCTTTGCAAGCTTGGTGGTGAGCACAAGGCCACCACCATCTCAACCTTGTGGAGTGTGTTGGAGGGGGATGCGGGTCTTGGAATCGCCATCGATCGCATTTGCAATGAGGCTGAGTCAGCCATCGATGCCGGTACGCGCATTCTCATTCTTTCCGATCGCGGGGTCGATCATGCAAATGTTGCTGTACCGATGTTGCTTGCCACGGGAGCTGTCCACCACCACCTGATCCGCGTTGGAAAGCGGATGAAGGCTGGGATCCTTTGCGACACAGGCGAGGCCCGCGATGTCCATCAGATCGCATGCCTTATTGGCTTTGGAGCAGCAGCGATTCATCCGTACTTGGCGTTTGACACCATTCGCGAGGTTCTTGATCGGACCGGAGCGATCGAAGAGTACGGCAAGTCATTGGTAAATTACCGCAAGGCGCTTGAAGCTGGTTTACTGAAGATTATGTCCAAAATGGGCATCTCAGTCGTCAATAGTTACCGTGGTGCGCAAATTTTTGAAGCGATCGGTATTTCCACCGATCTCATTGGGCGTTGTTTCCATGGAACCGCATCACAGGTGGAGGGGATTGGTTTTAAAGAAATTGCGATTGAGAGCCTCACCCGCCACGCCATGGCTTATTCAGGCGATATTCCTGTCGAGGCAGGGAAGCTTGCGGATGCCGGCTATTTCCGATTCCGTCGTGGAGGAGAGCTTCATGCCGTGACACCTCCAGTCCTCCAAAGTTTTCATGCGTTCGTTGGCATCAAGGGTGCCGACAAGGCGGGGAAGGCCGAGGACTACAAAAAATACGTAGATTCCTTAAAGGCAAACACACCACTCGCGCTGCGCGATCTTCTTGAGATCCTCCCGGGTGAGGAGGGGCCGATCCCGATTGATGAGGTCGAACCAATTGAAGATATCCGTTGGCGTTTTACCACTGCCGGCATGTCCCTTGGGGCCTTGAGTCCAGAGGCCCACGAAGCACTTGCGATCGCGATGAACCGCATCGGAGGCAAGTCCAATAGTGGCGAAGGGGGTGAGGATCCCGCACGTTTCAAGCGCCGGGACAATGGGGATTGGGCGAATAGTGCCATCAAGCAAATTGCTTCCGGCCGCTTTGGCGTCTCTGCGGCATATCTGGCGAGTGCCAAGGAAATCGAAATCAAGATGGCTCAAGGCGCTAAACCTGGGGAGGGGGGGCAGTTGCCCGGACACAAGGTGAGTGCCTATATCGCCAAGCTTCGGCATTCGGTGGAGGGCGTAACCCTGATTTCGCCACCACCGCACCATGACATTTATTCCATCGAGGACCTCGCACAGCTTATTTACGATCTCAAGCAGGTGAATCCGCGCGCCCGTGTGTGCGTGAAACTCGTGTCGACTGCAGGCGTTGGAACGATTGCTGCCGGTGTTGCAAAGGCTCATGCGGATATCATTCTTGTCAGTGGACACGATGGTGGCACGGGAGCATCCCCGCTCAGCTCAATCAAGCATGCCGGGGGACCGTGGGAACTCGGGGTCGCCGAGGCTCATCAGGTTCTCATGCTCAATGGCCTCCGCAATCGTGTGACTCTTCGCACGGATGGCGGGATCCGCACCGGGGAGGATATTGTCTATGCAGCGCTCCTCGGCGCCGAGGAATTCAATTTTGGCACCTCGGCACTCATCGCCCTAGGGTGTGTCTATGTGCGTCAGTGCCACTTGAATACTTGCCCGGTGGGCGTTGCCACGCTCGACGACCGACTCCGTGCAAAATTCAAGGGACGGCCTGAAAATGTGGTGGCGTTTTTCAATGGCGTTGCCGAAGAGGTGCGTCAAATCATGGCGCGTCTCGGGTTCCGTTCGATTGAGGAGATGGTAGGTCGTGTTGAGTGCCTCCGTCAGCGTGAGGTGCCTGATCATCCGAAAGCCAACACGCTCGACTTGTCCCGACTTCTGGTAAATGTCGCCAAGGATGATCCAACAGCCGTTCGCCATGCTACTCGCACTCGGAACGACGGATTTGAGGATCAAACGCTGGACGAAACTGTTCTTCAGGATGCGAAGGACGCCATTACCGACGGCAAGCCCATTTCCCTCTCCTATGAGGTGGAAAATACGAACCGCTCAATTGGAACCCAGGTCTCCGGTGAGATTGGTTACGAGTGGGGTGAGGAAGGAATCGCCAATGGCACGGTCGAGCTGAAATTGGATGGCAGTGCCGGCCAGAGTCTAGGTGCGTTCCTCTCTCCAGGAGTCCGCCTCATTCTTACTGGTGAGGCCAACGACTATGTCGGTAAGGTCATGAGTGGCGGTGAAATCATCATCAAGCCGATCCCCAATGCCCTCTTCAAGCCCCATGAGGCGATGATTGCGGGAAATACAGTCATGTACGGTGCCACGGGTGGTTTTCTTTACGCCAATGGTCGAGCCGGAGAGCGTTTCTGTATCCGAAATTCCGGTGGAACGGCGGTCATCGAAGGGGTGGGTGACCACGCCTGTGAATACATGACAAATGGCACCGTGGTTATCCTTGGGAGCACTGGAAAAAACTTTGGTGCTGGTATGACTGGTGGAGTCGCCTATGTGCTCGATCTCGAGGACAGGTTTTCCCTCCGCTACAATCAGCAACTCGTTTCGATCTCACGCCTTGCTGACGCTTGCGACATCACGAGCTTGCAGGAGGTTATCCAACGCCACCTAGATTATACTGACAGCCCGAGAGCCAAGGAAATTCTCGGTAATTGGGCTTCTTTCCAACCCAAATTCTGGAAAGTGAGTCCGAACGTTCCTTCCGCAAAGCCGGTTCTGAAACCGGCCAAGCAGGGTGAAAAAACCGGGGCAGTCATCAGCGAGGATGTCACTGCTTCCCGCTGACACGGGATTCAACAAAGCTCAAAAAACCCGTCCGTGTAAGCGGACGGGTTTTTTATGTTTTGGCGAGAGCCAAGGCGATGCGGTCGGCAATAAGTTGTGGAGGCGATGTGCGGAGCCACTCTTTATTACTCTGGCCGGGTGGGGGAAGAATCCAATGTTGAAGGCCGCCATTCGAGTAAGGTGCATAAACTCCCGGATGTTGACCTGCTGAGATGATGACGGCTCTGACGCCCGTAGCACAGGCCATATGAGCTGCGGCCGTATCCACGGTAAGCACAAGACGTGCTTCGGCTATTGACTGCACATAATCTTCGAGCGGTTGTGGGGATAGGATCTCAATATGCTTGATGCCGGCAGAGGCAAGGGTGTGGGCGAAGTCGGCGAGACGAGAGGATTGGTTCGGCGAGGCAGCAAGCAAAAGAGTGGTGTCCTGGCGCTTCATCTGGACCATGTGAAGAACATCTGCCCACATGCTCGCAGGATAATCTTTTGCTTTGGTTGAGCTGAACGGGGCAAGAAGCCAATAGTCCTTTGCAAAAAATTGTTTCGGCGGGGTCAATGCTGGCATGACATCGTCAGCGGCAATGGCGCGCCCAAGAAGTTCCTCCAAGACAATGCGGTTTGCTTCAATGTCGGAGGGAAGTTTTCCAGGCAAGGGGTATGGAAGGAGAGTCGGGCGAAAGGTTCGGATGGCGAAATTCTCGACTGCCGGACGGCGCACACGCGGATTGGCAAGGAGCAGATTTTCACAAGCGATGTGGCGTTTGGCGCGTGGGAGGTAAAAGCTGATCGTGTGCAAATACGCACGCATGCTGCGTAAGCAGATCGATGCATCGACTCGTAGTGAAAGCAGTCGCAACCAAACCGGCAGGTTGTGAAGTACGTTCACCGTGGTGATGTTTAGAATCCGGCGCTTGTGACGCAGAGTGAGGGGAAGAACTGTCGCCGAGGGAAATTGACTTTTGGCCAGCGGAGCGACATCCGATCTGACGGCGAGGAAAAGGTTCTCCTCGCCGATTTCCCGAGCCAGCAGGCGAAGACATCCTGTTGCCAGAATGAAGTCGCCGATGGAGTCAGGTTTGAGAACGAAAACGCGCAATCGCGGTTACACCGAGTAGGTGGTCGAGGCGGTGGTGCCACCGTGGCCCGTCCAATTGGTATGGAAGAACTCGCCTCGGGGTTTATCGACACGTTCGTAGGTGTGGGCGCCGAAGTAGTCCCGCTGGGCCTGGAGCAGGTTCGCCGGGAGGACTGCGGAGCGATAACTGTCATAGAACGAAAGCGCTGTCGAAAAGGCGGGCACTGGAATGCCTTTCTTCGCTGAAGCGGCCACGGTGTTGCGCCATCCTTTCTGGCACTTCTTAATTTCCCCACGGAAGTAGTCGTCGAGCAGGAGGTTTGTGAGGTTTGGTTTTTTGTCGAAGGCATCCTTGATCTTTCCAAGGAACCGGGAGCGGATAATGCATCCGCCCCGCCACATGAGAGCGATTCCTCCCCAGTTAAGTTGCCATCCACACTCATTGGCCGCCGAACGCATGAGCATGTAGCCTTGAGCATAGCTGATGATTTTCGAGGCGTAGAGAGCTTGGCGGACTCCTTCGATGAGGGCTGCGCGTTTGTGGAGGTCTTTTCTACCAGTCATGGAAGGTTTGGGACCCTTGAGTTTGCGCGAGGCCTTGAGACGTTCGTCTTTTAATGCCGAAACGCAGCGTGCATAGACGGCTTCTGCCATGAGCGTGATAGGAGTGCCTAGATCAAGCGAGTTGATGACAGTCCACTTTCCTGTTCCTTTTTGGCCGGCGGTATCGAGGATTTTATTCACAAGTGGGGACCCGTCCTCGTCCTTCTTGGCAAAAATGTCCCGGGTGATTTCGATAAGGTAGCTGTCGAGTTCCCCTTTGTTCCACTCGGCAAAGGTGTCGTGAAGTTCCTGTTCGTTGAGGCCAATGCCATTTTTCAGGATGTTGTAGGCTTCGCAGATGAGCTGCATGTCGCCGTATTCAATGCCATTGTGGACCATTTTGACATAATGGCCCGCGCCCTCTTGACCGACCCAGTCACAGCATGGAGAGCCGTCCTCCACCTTGGCGGATATGGATTGGAAGATGTCCTTCACGTGGGGCCATGCTGCAGGGGAGCCACCAGGCATGATGCTCGGCCCGCGTCGTGCGCCCTCTTCTCCACCAGAAACGCCTGTGCCGATGAAGAGGAGACCTTTAGACTCAAGATCACGCTGGCGGCGGGTTGAGTCGGTGAAGAGCGAGTTTCCTCCATCAATGATAATGTCGCCGGGCTCCAAGTGCGGGACAATCTGCGCAATGAAATCGTCAACCGGTTGACCAGCTTTCACGAGCATCATGACGCGACGGGGTCGCTTGAGCTTGGAGACGAATTCTTGAATTGAGTGGGCGCCTTGGACGTTTGTCCCTTTGGCTTCATTGGCCAAAAAATTATCCACTTTGGAAGTGAGTTTTTTATGAAATAAATCCTCAGAAATACACAGAGAATTCTAT
>CALAPX010000267.1 GCA_937888355.1 uncultured Spartobacteria bacterium | reverse complement strand
TATTCTCTCCAGTGACCCGTGTAAAATATAGCGTGGACACCACCCGTGTCGGACAGATGACCGACTACGACAAACTTACCATCGACATTTGGACTGACGGCCGAATCACTCCACAGGACGCGCTCCTTCAGGCTTCCGCGATTCTTCGCCATCACCTCGACGTGTTCGTTAACTACGACGAGAATGCCGTCGATTTCGAAGAGGCGCCAGCCGAGTCGAGCGAAGAGAACACTGCTCTCAAGAAACTTCTCAGCATGTCTGTCAACGAGATTGAGCTTTCCGTCCGCGCGGCGAACTGCCTGAACAACGCGAACATCACTTCTGTTGGCCAGTTGACTATGAAATCGGAAGCTGAGATGCTTAAATACCGCAACTTCGGAAAAAAATCCCTCAACGAAATCAAGGAAAAACTCCAGCAGCTCGGCCTCGGACTCGGTCACAAGATCGACCCTTCGCTCGTCGAGGCACCTTTGGACTAAGCATTCTAATACGCCATGCGCCACCTTAAGAAAACTGTCAAACTCGGCCGTACCTCTGCCCACCGCGATGCCCTGCTCGCGAATCAGGTATGCAGCCTCATCGAACACAAACGCATCAAAACCACCCTCGCCAAGGCGAAGGCCGTCCGTCCGCTTGCGGAGAAGATGGTCACTCTCGGCAAGCGCGGTGACTTGCATGCCCGCCGGATTGCAGCCGGGTATCTCGGCCAAAAAGACGCTGTCAAAACGCTCTTCGCCGAGATTGCTCCCCGCTCAGCAACTCGCAAGGGCGGCTATACACGTATTATCAAGCTCGGCCAACGCTTGAGCGACTCTGCTCCGATGGCATTCATCGAGTGGGTCGACAACGAGGTTGCTGTCATTGAGGACACTGTGGTTGCACCCACAGAAGCCAAGAGTTGATTGCATTTCCCGAATTGGTTTGAGTTAATATATTCAACCAAGACCGGAGGAAGATTTCTCCCGAGGAATCCCCTGACGGACCGGGCGGAACCTGAAAATGGTTCCGCCCGTTTGTCTTTTTTTTCTCTCTCACCAACTTCATATCCCACTGATGACATCCTTAGCTCCGGATTATTCGAATTTTGTCATCCCGACATACGGGCGTTTTGACCTTGATTTGATGAGTGGATCAGGGTCTCGGGTACAAGACGCCGAGGGAAGGGAGTATCTGGACTTTGGTGCTGGGATTGCCGTTTGTTCGCTTGGGCATGCCCACCCCGGAATCACTGAATCGGTGGCCAGACAAGCGGGGACATTGGTTCACACGTCAAACCTCTATCGCACACGTCCCCAAGCCGATCTTGCGAAGAAGTTGGTTGAACTGACCGGTCCTGGAAAAGTCTTTTTCTGCAATAGCGGGGCGGAGGCAAACGAGGGCCTGATAAAGCTCGCTCGTCGCTTTGGAGCATCCTCTGCACGTCATCGTGTCGTGACGTTTCATGGTTCATTCCATGGGCGCACCATGGCCTGTATTTCAGCAACCGGCCAAGACAAGGTAAAAAAGGATTTTGGTCCTTTGCTGGAGGGATTCACGCATGTGCCATTCGGTTCCCTCGACGCAGTTCGTGAGGCATCCGGCGATGACACCATTGCGGTGCTTGTTGAACCAGTTCAAGGCGAGGGTGGCATTCATATTGCGACTCCGGAATTTCTCCGTGGACTTCGATCGCTTTGCGACGAGCGCGATATGCTGCTGATGTTTGACGAGGTTCAATGCGGGCTCGGCCGGACAGGCTTCCTGCGTGGTTGGGATGCAATTGCTCCAGAGGTGCAGCCGGATGCCGTTTCATGGGCAAAAGGGATCGCTAACGGATTCCCTCTCGGGGCATTCTGGGCCACTTCCCAACGTGAGGATTCACGCGGTCCCTTGTGCGATCTCTTGGGTCCAGGAAGCCATGGCACAACTTATGGAGGCAACCCAGTGTCGTGCGTCGCGGGCCTTAAAGTTCTCGATGTGATCGAGAGGGAAGGATTGCTTGAAAATGCCATTGCAATGGGCGCTGACCTCGCCGATTCGTTGCGAGTTATTTCAAATCCATGGATCGCGGAGATCCGTGCGATTGGATTGATGGTTGGCGTTCAGCTACGCGTGCCCTCAACCCCGCTTTCCAAGTCAATAGCTATGGATGTTGTCACAGGGGCTATGAGCCGGGGCTTGCTGGTGATTCCGGCCGGAGAGACAGTCATTCGCTTTTTGCCTCCATTGAATACCACTCGTGAAGAAATCGCCGAGGCGGTTCACATATTCACTGCAGTTCTAAACGCCCTGTCTCAAACCGTATCGCCGCCTAAATACTCATCGAATCTGCCATGAACAACCTGCTTTCCATCGAATCGCTTTCGAGTAACGACATCATAGAAATCCTTCGTCGTACTAAAGTGATGAAATCCACGAGGGGCAATCATTCTGATTTGCCACTAAAAGGACAGTGCTGGGCGCTTATTTTTTCCAAGTCCTCGACACGGACTCGTGTCTCCTTTGAGGTCGGAGTCCGCGAACTTGGGGGAGATCCCTTGTTTCTCGCTGCGGCGGACATTCAACTTGGCCGGGGTGAACCAATCAAAGATACCGCCCGCGTGATGGGCCGGATGCTTGATGGCGCGATCATCCGCACTTTTGCGCAGAGCGATGTTGAGGAATTTTCCGCTTTTAGTGGGGTTCCAACGATCAATGCTCTCACGGATGAGGAGCACCCCTGTCAGATTCTTGCCGATCTTTTCACCATTCAAGAAACCCGCGGCACGCTAGATGGCTTGCGTGTGGCTTTTATTGGCGACGGGGATTGCAATGTTGCCCGCTCTTGGATTTGGGCTGCTGCACGCTGCGGTTTTGAGCTTGTCATTGCTGCTCCTACAAAGTTTCAGCCTCCACAGCATCTTCTCGACCAGGCGGATGGGCGTGTGACAGTCACTACAGATTGCGCTAAAGCGGCTAGGGGTGCTCATGTGCTCTACACCGATGTGTGGGTAAGCATGGGCAAGGAGGATGAAGAAGCCTATCGACTTGCCCAGTTTCAAGGATATCAAATCAACTCTAGTCTCCTTCATGAGGCGCCAAAGGCCTTGGTCATGCATTGCTTGCCTGCTTATCGAGGCAAGGAAATTGATGATCAGACCTTTGAAGCACATTCCGAAACGATATTCCGGCAGGCGGAAAATCGTCTTCATGCGCAAAAAGCAGTGCTTCAGATGATTGCTGCCGGAAGAAAAACAGATGTAATCAGTTGACTTTGGTAGTGCTGTTTTGAAGATAGATACATATTCTCCACCCCAATCAAATGTCCGAACCTACTGAAGAAACAGAGCGCATCACCCTCCCCAAACAGGCCCCTATCGTTCCTCCAAAGCCTACTTCTGGTGATGTGCCAAAAATCCCACTCCCTCCCAAGCCTCTTCCAATCAAGCCAACGGCCATTCCTTCAGCTCCTTTCACCCCTTTGGTAGTTCCCTCCGCTGTCATCAAGCCAGCGGCTCCGCCTTCCGCTGTTGTTAAACCGCCGACTCCTCCGTCAACAGTGGTGAAACTCCCTTCGCCTCCCTCCGCGATCAGACCCCCGGCGCCTCCATCAACAGTGGTGAAATTGCCTGCGGCTCCTGGCCTCAAGCCAGCGATCCCCTCTATTCCGTCCCCTCCCACGGTGTCGATCAAGATGCCTGCGCCATCTGCCCCAAAACCGCCAACGATCGCTTCAGTTGGAGTGCCGTCGTCTCCTGCTCCGGAAGCAGATGTGCCGAGTCTTCAAACTCAAAAAATCACTCACCCTCCTGGCAAAGGCCTGTTGCCTCAAGCAACAGTGAATCTCAAGCCCGGGCCGCCGGCACCCGTTAAGCCGGGCATGGCCCCTGCCGCAGCTCCATTGCTTCCCATCAAGCCGACTCCCTCCGGGAAAGTGGCAGCAGTACCCTCTGGAAAGATTTCAGCTGTTCCGAGTGGCAAAATTCTGCCAACTCCCTCCGGGAAAGTTGCGGCGGTTCCCTCTGGAAAGATCGCAACCCCTTCGGGAAAGATTTCCCCGATTAGTTCAGTGAATTCAGGGCTGATCGGTTCTCAGTCGACAACCGACTCGGTTGAATCTTCTACCCCGTCTGGTCTAACTCCGGAACTGATGCTGGGGGCAGCCGCAGCGATCGTTACCTTTTTGTCGCTGGGCATCCAGCTTCTAACGCTTTCAAAATTCTAACCTAAATTTATTCATCCATTATGTCACATCCCAACGTTACCGATCTCAATGACACCAATTTCGAGACTTTTATTGCTCAAGCAAGCGGACCTGTGCTGGTTGATTTTTGGGCGCCATGGTGCGCGCCATGCCGCATGCTTGGCCCGGTGGTTGAAGAAGTTGCCGCAGAGAATGTCGGCAAGTTCAATGTCGCCAAGGTAAACGTCGATGACGCCCCAGGGGTGTCCGCCCAGTTCGGTATTCGTAGTATTCCTTCGCTGATTTATTTCAAAGGCGGGGCAAAACAGGAGCAAACCGTAGGCGTTAGCGGCAAAGTCGAAATCGTCGCCAAGTTGACCGCTCTCCTGTAAGGATTTTTTCTACTGGATCCTGCAAGGTTGCAGGATCCCATTTTTAGGGGTTGCAAACGAGACCGGAATCTCTTCCGGATCGTCCACAACTCTAGTTTATCAGGCTGGTTCTCCTCGTAAATGAAGCCGCCAACTCGATCTCGGCGGTTTGAGGAAACATATCAACCGGCTGCACTGCGGCGAGGTCGTAGATTTCTGAAAGTTTTTTTGCATCCCTTGCAAAAGTCGATGGATCGCAAGACACATACACGAGGGTTTCTGGAGGGTGGGCCAAGATCGTGTGCAACACATCAGGTGATAGCCCTTCCGCAGGTGGATCAACAATCAAGGCTGTTCCTTTAGCGGGTGCTTGAGAAAGAACCTCAGGCAGATGCGCTTCCACCGAGCCCGTGAGATGTGATTCGTTAGCTGCGGCCGATTCCATTGCACGTCGAGTAGCGGCTTCGCTCCATTCGATTCCAACAACTTTGGCAAAGCGTTCAACAAGACGCTTTGATAAAAAGCCTGCTCCCGAGTAGGCATCAACCAGCAAGTCGCCTTGGCCGCAATAACCCACAACGACACCGGCAAGAAGTTCTGCAGCGTCTGCGTTCACCTGCGTAAAGCCACGTCCTGCGGAGTTTTCTCCGATCGTGTAACGCCCTGGCTGACGGGGTGGTTTTTTTCGAAATTCGTTGAGTTTATCATTTACTCCGGCACTCGCGATCGGGCAGGTGGGAACATCCACAAGTTTGTGGGTGTGGCGGTGGAAAAACCCAGTGTGCCCTTGGTCTGTATGAACGGCGATCCGGTTGCGGTAGCTCCATTCTGCCGGGGAGGCGATCATGGGCGTTACTGGTGCGCCGGGTAGTCCACCGATGCGGCGAAGGAGTTCTACGACTTGCGATGTTTTTGTTTCTAGTTGCAGGGCGTAGTCGGCGTGCTGATAGGCGCAACCGCCACAGGCTCCAAAGAGCGCGCAAGGGGGAGTGACACGCCGGGGTGAAGCTTCCAGAAGCTCAATAATAACAGCCTCGGCATGATTTTTTTTGGATTTAACAACACGAACAGTCACCTGCTCGCCGGGCAATGTCCCATGAACGAAGCAAATACGACCATCATCGAGTCTCCCCACTCCTGCGCCACCATAGGCAAGGCTGTTGATTTGCAGGGTTGTTTCCAACGGAGGCAGGCGACGAGTTAGCATGAGTAACGCACAGTGTAGGTCACGGATTTCTTAACACCAGCCGGCACTGGCACGACAAATTGGATACGGTTGCTGTCGAGGCGTTCGAATTTCATGTTGGATTTCAGGATTTCCCAGTTTGTTCCACGGGAAAGGTGTTCGATGACATGGATGAAAACGTCTGAGTCCTTGCGGTTGTGGAGGGTGATTTCTATCTGCTCTGTTGTGGTCTTGGTGGCATGATCAAATACAAAGTCTTGCCTGATGCGTTTGCCGATGAGGTCAAATGCTGCTCCTGTGGCAACACGGACAGTCTCTCCGGGTGGGGTGTGCGTGATGCGTTGCTCGCCGATGAACTCCAATTCCGATCCATCCTTCTCGTAAAACCGGAACGTGCCAGCGGGGAGGGGAATACCTAGACTGTTTTTCTTGGTATTTTCAAACTCCCGGAAGACATCAACGCGGGTGCCAGCTCGGCTTCCGAATTCTTTGTTTGTAAGTCGTTGGAGGGGGTCTCCGCCCATATGGATGGGGATGAATTCCGCTTGAGCGTCGTAAATATAAATCCTGTGTGCCCTCACGCCGGTCGCCGTAGCGAATTCCACCTGCTTCATCTCGCCGGAGCGCAAGGTAACAGGGCGTCCGATCGTGTAGAGGTGCATATCGGCAAAAGAACGTTCTTCGATTTGGGATGCGGTACTATCTGCCGCAGCCATAGCCATGACGCGGGAGTTTTCACGGAACTGACCCTCAGGCCGAGCAAGGGAGATTTTGCCAGCCATGAGTTTGATATGACTGCCTTCAAAATCCCTGCTGGTTTGATTGGTGATCGCCACCATGGCCGTGATGTTAACGGACTCTCCATCCAACCCGGAAACAAGGGTGTAATCAGCAGTCCAGTCGAGGCCAGAGGTGAGATAGGTCGCGCTGGCAGATGTTGTTGTGGGATGCTCGGCGGCAAGCGTCCAGACAATCGCTGGCTGGAGTCGGGTCCCATTGGGAAATCTTGGAAAAATGGGTTGGCCGGGAAGTCCGAAGCGAATCGTGTCATCGATCTCGACGATGGAGCCTTCACCATTTGCAGTAAGAATCCTTGCGTTGAGAATGCGGTCAGACTGTCCGGCTTCCGTCACCAGAAACTGAACCTTCTCGCCCTCGAATTTCTTCAAAAGTGTATCCCGTGAGGGCCTGTTGGGTTCAAATCCCTGCTCAAGGATTTTGAAGGAGCCTTTAGTTTCAGGATGGAGAAGGATCGAGTTCGGGTCTATTCCGGAGGCAACCGGTGTATGGATGAGCACGTTTTCGCCTGCATTGAGCGTCAATGGGAGCACTTCGCGCACGAGGCCGATGTTCTGATTGAAAATCGTCAGACTGGATGCGGCCATGAGCGACATGGGTAGAATCGCCATAGCTGATAAGATGCATTTCAACATTAAGTCAGATCGTAGTCGGCAGCACTTGTGGAGGCGACATGGTTTTTCCGGGGTGCCGGAAAGAATGATGTGTTCTTGCCTCCATGGCGGGAAACGGCAAGCTCATGAATGGCCACCGTTTTTTCCCTGATGGATCTCGAAGTTTTTCAATACATCAATTCGCAAGTTGCGAGTCCGTTTCTCGACATGCCAATGGCCACCCTGTCGAGTTGGGCGGTTTGGTGGCCTTTGGCGATTCTTGCCGGTGTGGCCTGTGGCGGGTTTGGTGGATTTCGTGGGCGGGCGATGCTCATCGCCGCCGGGTTGTCGCTTGGGCTTTGCGATGGTGTGGTTTGCCGGAATATGAAGAAAATTTCCGAACGTCCGAGGCCACATGAAACGATGTCTGGCATTCGCACGATTGATCTTGCGAAAGCAACCCCCAGAGTTCTTGCGGTCTTTTTGCCGCTTCGGGAAAAGGTGTCCAAGGTTGAAATCCCAGCGGAGAGTGGTCGCTCGTTTCCCTCCTCCCATGCTGGAAATTGTTTTGCGCTCGCGACTGTGGTCTGGCTTTTTTATCGCCGCTGGGGGTGGTTGGCCTTTGTGCCGGCATCGCTAGTAGCTTTGAGCCGGATGTATGTGGGGGTCCACTGGCCCACTGATGT
>CALAPX010000266.1 GCA_937888355.1 uncultured Spartobacteria bacterium | reverse complement strand
TCGTTCAGTGTAGGACTCGGGCGCAAAGCGGCAGAAGCAAGATTGTCATCCGGCTGATAGTAGCCACCGATGTCACAGGGCTTGCCTTGGACAGCGAGGAGCTCCTTTACGATGGCGGGCTCGGCGGCAGTGAGTTTTTCCGAGATAGTAGTAAATACGGCCTTAAGTGCTAAGTCTGAAGTTTGGCTGGCTAGAGCTTGGGCCCAATACATGCCGAGGTAAAAATGGCTGCCGCGGTTGTCGGTCGTGCCGAGTTTGCGGCCGGGGCTCTTGTCGTTTTCCAAGAACTTTCCGTTGGCCTGATCGAGCGTATCGGCGAGGACTTTGGCTTGGGCGTGTATCTGCGTAATAGCGAGGTGCTCGAAGCTGGCGGCAAGAGCGAAGAACTCGCCGAGGCTATCCCAGCGCAGGTAATTATCTTGGATGAATTGTTCAACGTGTTTGGGCGCGGAGCCACCGGCACCGGTCTCGAAGAGGCCGCCGCCATTCATGAGTGGAACAATTGAGAGCATCTTGGCGCTGGTGCCGACCTCGAGGATCGGGAAGAGGTCGGTCAAGTAGTCGCGGAGGACGTTGCCGGTAACGCTGATCGTGTCCTGTCCGGCTTTGAGGCGCACCAAGGTGGCTTCGCAAGCGGCGGCGGGCGCCATGATTTTGAGGTCGAGGCCGCTGATGTCGTGGTCCTTTAGGTATTGCTCAACCTTGGCGATCACCTGCGCGTCATGAGCGCGGGCTTTGTCCAACCAGAAAATCGCGGGCGTGTTGCTGAGGCGGGCGCGGGATACGGCGAGCTTCACCCAGTCTTGGATCGGGGCATCCTTCGTCTGGCAGGCGCGCCAGATGTCACCGGCTTGGACTTCGTGGGAAAGGAGAATGGAGCCGGGAGCAGGGAGAGGAGAGCCAGCAGCATCGATAGCGACGACTCGGATGGTGCCATTTCCTGGGGCCACGAAAGTCTTGTTGTGCGAGCCATATTCTTCTGCGGCCTGCGCCATGAGACCGACGTTGGGGACGGTGCCCATGGTTTTCGGATCGAAGGCCCCGTTCTTTTTGCAGAAGTCAATCGTGGCGGCGTAGACCCCGGCGTAGCAACTGTCGGGGATGACGCAGAGGGCGTCCTGGCCTTTGCCGGCGGCGTTCCACATCTGACCGGAGGTGCGGATCATCGCGGGCATGGAGGCATCGATGATGACATCGCTCGGGACGTGGAGATTGGTGATTCCCTTGTCGGAGTTGACCATGGCGACGGCGGGTCGCGCAGCGAAGACAGCGGCAATGTCAGCCTCGATTGTGGCCTTCTGATCAGCGGGGAGGGTCGAGATTTTGGCGAGCAGATCGCCGAAGCCGTTGTTCAGGTCGACGCCGAGGGTGGCGAGTGTCGCAGCGTGTTTCGTGAAGAGGTCTTTGAAGAATACGCGGACGCAGAGGCCGAACATAATGGGATCGGAGACCTTCATCATCGTGGCTTTGAGGTGGAGGGAGAAGAGAACGTTGTCCTTTTTGGCCTTTGCAATCTGTTGGGCGTAGAAAGCACCGAGGGCATTCTTGCTCATGAATGTTGCATCGATGATTTCGCCGGCCTTGAGGGGAGTCTTTTCCTTGAGGACGATGGGGAGATCGGGGTCGGCGACCCCAGCTACCGGGCTAGGTATAAATTCGATACGGACAGTTGTGGGTTTGGCTACGGTGACGGACTTTTCATTGGAGAGAAAATCATCGTGACCCATGGTGACGACTGAGGTTTTCGAGGTCGGCGACCATGCGCCCATGGAGTGTGGGTGCTTTTTGGCGTATTCCTTGATGGCCTTAGGGGCGCGGCGGTCGGAATTGCCCTCGCGGAGGACAGGATTAACAGCGGAGCCCATGACTTTTGCGTAGCGGGCCTTGGCATCTTTTTCTGCATCGGTCTTGGGCGTCTCGGGGAAATCGGGGAGGACGTAGCCTTTCTTCTGCAGCTCAAGGATGGCGTCCTTTAACTGT
>CALAPX010000265.1 GCA_937888355.1 uncultured Spartobacteria bacterium | reverse complement strand
GCCTGGTTCGGGCTGATTTCTCCTTCACGCTCCTCCGCCTCAGTAGCCTCAGCGGGTTGCTGTGATGCTGGCGTCGGCGCGGGTTGCTCTCCCGAGCTTTTCAATTCCCCTTCCTTTTTCTCTCCGGGTGTTGGCATCGGAACCGGCTCGGGGTCTTGCTTCGAGTCCCCATTCTTCGTGTCATCCTCTGGCCTCTGGTCTTCAGGCGACTGCGGACTCTCCTTTTCCTCCTGCTGTTGATCGCCGTCTTCCTGCTCCTCGCTGTTATCATCCTCCCCTTGATGACTTTGCTCTTTTTCGTCTGGTGACGATTTACTGTCCTGCTTTTGCTGATTGTCTTGCTCTTGCTTCTGGTCGTTCTTCTGTTCTTGCTGTTGCTTTTCGATGTCCTCCAGCAATTTCTTAGTGATTTCCAGATTGTCCTTTGCCTTTTTGTTATCCGGGTTGAGGCGGAGTGTTTCCTCGAAGTGTTCGATAGCGCTTTCCCAAGTGGTTTTTTTTGCTTCAGGCTTGGTGGCGGACTCGCCTTTGCGCACGAGGGAGTTTGCCAGATTGTAGGAGGCGTCTTGCTTGAGTTGGGAATCGTCGGTTAGCAGGGCGTCAGTGAAATGCGTGATCGCATTTTCGAAATCGCCGGTCTTGTAGGCTGCCGTGCCGGCATTGAAGTGGAGTTTTCGGGAATCCGGACGGGATTTAAGGCTATCGTTGAAGGCTTCGGCGGCTTGTTCATAATTTCCGTTTTGGAAAGCCTCCAACCCCGTTTGTGCCTGAGCGGGTGCGGCCACGAGGAATAGCACTGCAGCAATCTTAGCTACGCGTCGCCGGTCTCCGATAAGAAGTGAAAAAGCCAAACAGGCCACCGCCATGGCAAGTGGCCATTGGAATCGCTCAATCGGCTGGCGAGCACTGAAAACTCCCATTTCCGAACGCGCCATAGGCTCGATCCCCTCCAGAAAGATCGTGCGGGCGGCGTCTGGTCCGATCGGCGTGTAGAACCCGCCTGTAGCTGAAGCGATTTCCTTCAGCCGAGACTCGTCGAGCTTCGATGTCACCGGATTTCCTAAGCTGTCACGAACAAAATCCTGCCGCCCATCGGAAAGATTTACGGGGATCAATGAGCCCTCAGAGGAGCCGATCCCAACGGTAAAAATGCGAATTCCATCGCTCTCGGCTTTTTTTGCGGCGGTGATGCCATCGGCATCAAGTTCCTCACCATCGGTCAGGATCACCAGCGCACGCACCTGCCCCTCCGCCTTTCCAAACGCCTCGCGTGCCGCCGAGATCGCTCCAGCGATGTTCGTGCCGCCCCGGGGAATGATCGAGGCATCGAGCTCCTCAAGCGCATTACCCACCGCATTATAGTCGAGCGTGAGGGGGGCTTGGAGGAACGAGGACCCAGCAAATGCAATGAGGCCCATGCGGTCTCCACGCAATAAGCGTATGAGGTCCTGGGTGAACATTTTTGCCCGGACAAGACGACTGGGGGCAATATCCGTGGCCAACATGCTCTTTGAGGTGTCGATGGCCACAATCACATCCCTCCCCTCCTGTTTCGTCTCGCGCTCGATAAATCCATAGCGCGGTTGGGCCAGCGCAATGAAAGCACACCCCAGCGCCACAATCACAAGAACAGCGCGTGCCACACGGCGCGGGAGGCTAACGGCACCAGCCAACTGCTCGCTCAGGCGCGGAGCAACAATGCGCTGAACCAACTCCCGGCCTCGGCGGTGAGACCACACAAACATACCCAACGCCACGGGAAGCAACGCCAGCGCCCACAGCCAGTGCGGAGATGCGAATGTCAGGGAAGTCGTCTCCATACGGTTTGCGATAGCAGGATGTGAATCAGAAGGCAGAGGACGCCGGGAATGAGAAACCAATGGAACAAGTCGCGGTATTGTGCGGTTTTTTCAACTTCGACCTTTGATTTTTCAAGGGTGTCGATTTCAGCGAAGATTTTCTCTAGCGACGACGTATCAGTGGCGCGGAAATATCTCCCATCGGTCAGAGCGGCGATTTCTTCGAGAGTTTTCTCGTCGAAGCGCACGAGGACATTGCGATAGACCGTCCGACCAAACTGGCTCACAAGCGGAAATGGCGCCTCACCTTCAGTTCCAGCACCGATCGTGTAAATCCTGATTCCAAGAGCCTTGGAGGCCTCTGCTGAAGTCAAGGGCTGAACCATTCCCGCATTATTGTCGCCATCAGTTAGCAACACGATCAGCTTTGTTTTTGCCTCCTTGTCTTTGAGACGGTTGGCTGCAGACGCGATGGCCGAGCCAATCGCCGTACCATCTTCAACCAACCCGATACGAAGACGCTCGAGGTTCCTGATGAGCCATTCATGGTCGAGGGTGAGCGGACTCACGAGGTAGGGTTGGCCGGCGAATGCGACGATGCCAATGCGGTCGTTCGGGCGTTCCCTAATGAATTTTTCGGTCACGAGCTTCACCGCTTCAATGCGGTTGGCGCGTTGATTGGCGATGGAGAAGTCCTCTGCGAGCATCGAGCGCGAAACATCAATCGCCAGCATTATATCCACACCCGTTGCTTGAATCCGTGTCACCATACGACCGAATTGGGGTCTCGCGAGAGCGATAATAAACAACGCCAGTGCAAAATAGGTCAACGCCACCAGAAAAGCTCCCGCGCGACTGCGGCGATGACGTGCAATAGCTGCCAACAGCGTTGTATTTGAAAAAGTCACGCCGGCTGTGCCGCCGGCTTTTCCCTTTAACACGGAAAGCAGTGGTACCAAGAGTAGGAGCAAGAGCATCCAAGGATAATCGAACGAAAACCCTTCAGGAAGATTCATGGGGTTCCTCCGGCCTTATTTGATGGGGACTCACCGCGAATAAGACGCGCAGCGATATCGAGCAGATCCAGCAATTCCGTCTCATTCGCTCCCGTCCGAGCGAATTTCAATAAGTCGGTTTTTTCCAACACCACACCCAGACCCAGTTTCTCATTGTCACTAAAGACAGGACTCGACCGGATGGCCTTCAAAAATTCCAATGATGTCTGCGTGGTGGCGCGGAACCCGTATTCTGCGGTGAAATAGTGGCGTAGAGCCCCTGAAACCCTTCTCCCTAAAGCATACGGATCGGCAGTTGAGATCTCAGAACGCATCGCATCAATCGCAGCTAATGCGTTTTGCCTGTTCGTTGGCGGTTTCTTCCGCGCGGCGAGGAGTTTTGTTGTCAGCATGCCGAGCAACCCGAGCAGAAGGAGCAGCACAATCCCGCCGGCAATCGTGATCCATAGCGGATACGGCCAGAACCATACCGGACCGACGATATCGTGGAGGGGAGCGGGAGTCGGGTTGGAAGTGATAGGATTCATGCGGCGATGCGTCGTTCCCGCTGTTCGAAAAACGTGCGGAGTGCGACGAGATAGTCTTCGTCCGTCGACAGGCGGACAATATCCACGCGCCTGGTCCGGAGTAGTCGCTCGAGTGAGCGCAGACGCCCCTCGTTGAGTTCCGGAAGACCTTCACGGACCGCCCGGCTTGAGGTGTCGACATCGATCTGCTCGCCGGTCTCTGCGTCCTCGAGCGTGACGATGCCCACATTCGGAATCTCACCCTCACCCGGATCAATCACCGGCATCGCCACCAGATCATGGCGGCGACTGGTGACCGTAAGTGCTTTGGTGAAATCGGGAGCCATGAAATCCGATATAGCAAACACCACGCAACGCCGGCTCATAATGCGATTTAGATAATCCAGCGCACCCGCGAGATCTGTTTTCCGCCCCTTAGGCTCGAAGAAAAGCATCTCTCGGATCAGACGAAGAGTGTGCAGGCGCCCTTTTTTTGGAGGAATGAATAGTTCCACCTCTTCACTGAAGAGGATGAGTCCAACCTTGTCGTTGTTATTGATAGCGCTGAACGCAAGAATCGAGGCAACTTCAGCGGCGAGCTCTCGCTTACTTAGGTCGACACTACCGAACACGCCAGAGGCGCTGACATCAACAAGCAACATCACGGTTAACTCGCGTTCCTCCGTGAACTTCTTGATGTAGGGCGCGTTCATGCGGGCGGTGACGTTCCAATCGATCGCTCGAATCTCATCGCCGGGAGCGTATTCGCGAACCTCCTCGAAATTCATGCCTCTCCCTTTGAAGACGCTGTGGTATTGCCCAGCGAATACCGAACTCACAAGATTTCTTGTGCGCAACTCGATGCGGCGGATTTTTTTAAGAATTTCCTTAGGATCCTTGCTCATGATGGCGATCAGCCTTGCGATTCAGGGGCTAGAATTAAACGGACTGAACGGAATTTAGGGAACAGAAACCCCGGCAAAAATTTGCTCGATCACATCTTCAGTGGTTACAGATTCGGCCTCGGCTTCGTAAGTGACGCCAATGCGGTGGCGAAGAACATCCATGCCGACCGTCTTCACATCCTGCGGCGTAACATACCCCCTGCCGGCGAGGAATGCGTTTGCCTTGGCTGCAAGGGTAAGAAAGATCGTGGCTCGCGGTGAAGCGCCGTAGCGGATAAGGCCTTCAAGCTTGATTTTTGCGGTGGCCGGATCACGCGTTGCCCAAACGATGTCCACGATATAGTCCTTCACGCGGTCATCGACATAGATGTCATTAACCACGCTACGGGCCTTGATGATCTCCTCCGGACTCACCACGGCATCCACCTCAAGTTTCGGAGCCGATGTGGCCATGGCATCGAGGATCAAACGCTCCTCTTCGCGAGTGGGATAGCCGACATGCACCTTTAACATAAAGCGGTCTAATTGGGCCTCGGGGAGTTGGTAGGTGCCCTCCTGTTCGATTGGGTTTTGTGTGGCAAGAACAAGGAAGGGGTCAGGCAGCTTGAAAGTTTGATCCCCAATGGTCACTTGGCGTTCCTGCATGGCCTCAAGCAAGGCACTTTGGACCTTGGCTGGAGCGCGATTTATTTCGTCAGCAAGGATGAGATTAGAGAAAATCGGCCCAAGCTTTGTAGTAAACTCGCTGTCGCGGGGGTTGTAAATGAGCGTACCAACGAGATCGGCAGGCAGAAGATCTGGGGTGAATTGCAGCCGCTGGAATCCGGTGCGTATCGAATTTGCAAGCGTCCGCACAGTAAGAGTTTTCGCCAGACCGGGAACTCCCTCTAGAAGCACATGACCGTTGCACAAAAGGCCGACAAGCAAGCGGTGAACGAGAATGTTTTGGCCCACAACAACGCGGGAGACTTCATTAATGAGTGGATCGACCCACTGGCGGTTTTCTTGGACGTGTTGTGTGATTTCGGAGGTGTTGATGCTCATGGATGGTTTTTAAAAAAATCGCTGCGAGAAGTTTTTGCCTGATTGAGACAGGCCAAACAGGGAATTGTTCAACAAAAAAACAACATAGACATAA
>CALAPX010000264.1 GCA_937888355.1 uncultured Spartobacteria bacterium | reverse complement strand
AAATAAATATAACATATTTTATAATAAAAAAATTGCATCAATTTAGGAAAACTGAGTAGTTGAAGGTTTATAAAAATACAAGGTCGAGCACCTCGGCCAATCTGATCTTTCGGCCGGTTGAGAGTGATTCTTTTGCCAAGCGCAGCATGGTAACGGAGGCCTTGGGAGAAGAGTCCTCGAAGATCTCGGCAAGCATCATAATCGCTCGAGCGCGCACACGCACAGGATCGTAAGCGGGAATAGATGTGGTGTCTGGGGAGTCGAAAACAAGACAGAGTAGCTCGGTGGCCGTCTTGCGGTTGCCACGCATGAATTCGGCATGGCCATGAAGAACCAGGAGTTCAGGGTGCCACTGCCGGGCGGGGGCTGGAGGCGGCAAGCAAATAATTTCTTCAAAGCGGTGCAACTCCGCGAGGCAGTTCGCGCGTCGCACTAATGCCCCCATGTGAATGCTGTCGCTTGCTGGAACTAAGGTCATGCATCGTTCGTAAGCTGCGAGCGCTTCCTCAGGTCGTCCCAGATCCAAAAGGGCACCACCTTGAAGGAAGTAGACCATTGGGTGTGAGCTAGGGTTGGAAGACATGAATGCATCAAGGATTCTGAGGTTGCGTGATTGTTTTTTGCGATTGACCTCAGCATTGATGTATCCCGTGTGAATGATTTCGATATCGGTATCGAGAATCGGAATGTTGGCTCGTTGGATGCTTGTGACCACCTGTTCGTGCACAGGCCATTCGTAGCGAATATCGGGGTGGTTTGGAAAAAGGCGCACGATTTTTCCCACCATCCCCGACCTGCCACCGTCTTGGCTGCTTTTGTTCAACAAGTGAAAGGCGCAATGCTTATCGTCGACTTCAGTAAGGATCCGTTCAATCGCTTTGCTGCTGGACTCTGGAAGGTATTCGTCGGCATCGAGCGCCAGAATCCATTGGCCTGTTGCGGCATCCAGTGAGGCATTTCGAGCGGCACTGAAATCATCAACCCACGGGAACTCAAGAACCTTGGCGCCAGTCTTGCGAGCGATGTCACGGGTGTTGTCTGTGGAGCCTGTGTCAACCACGATCAGCTCCATGGCGATATGTCTAACGGACTCCAAGCAACGGGCTATCACTGGCTCCTCATCGCGTGCAATGAGTGCAAGCGTGAGGCGTGGGGATGCAGATTTCATGGAGGATGAGATGACTCCATTAATCAGCTTTTCAGAAGGCAAGGGGAAGATTTTTCAAAAAATCGCTAAAGGTTTTTTCGTGGCGGGCGATTAATTACAACAAGGAGAAAATCTCCAAACACTGAGGTCGAACAGTGAACCAAAACGGCCCGCCAGCGAGACGGACATCGCATAAGAAAGACAACGGATATGTCA
>CALAPX010000263.1 GCA_937888355.1 uncultured Spartobacteria bacterium | reverse complement strand
ATGCGGGGATTCATCTCGATGAAGAACCATTCCTTCCGGTCGATGTCATAAAGGAACTCAATGGTTCCCGCATTGTTGTAGCCAATGCCTGAGGCCAGTCGGACGGCAGCCTCGCACAATTCACGGCGCACCGAGGGGTCCAAAGATACGGCTGGCGCGATCTCCACTACCTTTTGGTGACGGCGTTGCACCGAGCAGTCGCGCTCATGCAGGTGAAGCACGTTGCCATGGCGGTCGCCGAGAATTTGCACCTCGATGTGCTTGGCCCGGGGAATGTATTTTTCAAGGAAAACGGCGGAGTTGCCAAAGGCGCGCCCGGCTTCTCCTCTCGCCTCATCGAGCAAGGACACAAGATCCGAGGACTTCGTGACCACCCGCATCCCGCGTCCGCCACCACCGAAAGCCGCTTTGATAATCAATGGGAATCCTATTCCCTTGGCGATGCGAAGCGCCTCGTCCCGCTCGCTGATCGATTCTTCGGTGCCAGGCAAAGTCGGCACCCCCATCTTGAACGCCAAGGCCCGAGCTGCCGTCTTGTCGCCCATGTTATCGAGCAACCGCGCATCCGGTCCGACAAATAAAATTCCTGCCTCATCGCAGGCCCGCGCAAAGTCGGGATTTTCGGACAAAAACCCGTATCCGGGGTGAATCATGTCCACGCCGGTTCGCTTGGCTAATCCGATGATGCCTTCAATATCCAAATACGCGCCGACGGGCCCCTTCCCCTCGCCAACTTGATAGGCCTCATCGGCCTTGAAGCGATGCATTGTGTGCCGGTCTTCCTGCGCGTAGATCGCCACCGTACGCATTCCAAGTTCTGTGGCGGCGCGGAAGATGCGAATGGCAATCTCACTGCGGTTCGCAGCCATCAACTTTTTTCCTGCTACTTGAATGGTGGAACCGGGGAGTGACGACTGGATGTGTGGATTTTTTTTCATCTGGGGTTGCTAAAAGTGGGTGAAGCTTGAGGTTTTAGCCGTTTACTGAATTTCATAAAATAAAATCCTTCAGCCACGCACCCCGGGGAGCACGATCTGCTCCTGCGCTATTCTTAAAAAAACAGCTGTTTTTGAGGTTTTTTGCAATATTTTAGTTGGCCCACATTATGCTTAAAACCACTATATGTAGTGTTCACTTATTTACTACCACTACAGATTGTGTATTTTTTCTCTTGATTTTCGGAAGCAGCTCTCTAGAACCGATCTCCACAATCTCACTGGATTCCGCTCTAGAATTAGTCTGCTGCGAATCCAATTCCACCTGAACTTCACTACGCAATCGTTCCATGTCCAAAACAACCACAATCACCCTCGGAGACCGCAAATTCACCCTCGACCGTGACAAGGCCGAAGCCGCATTTGCCGCGAAGCGCGTTATCAACGGACGCCAAACCATGTTTTTCAATATCCTCCCTCTGAAATACACGTGGGCCTACGATCTTTATAAAAAAATGAAGGCCAACCATTGGGAGCCTGAAGACATCCAGATGCAAAAGGACTGCGAACACTGGCGCGAAAAAAGCGGTTTTATTTCGGATGTGGACCGCTGGATCATCAAGATGGCTATCGGCTACTTCTCTGCCGCCGAGGGAATCGTGGGCGACAACATCCTTCATGTCATTCGCGAGGCTGTCACCGCGCCTGAACTCAAGCTTGTCCTCGGCCGGCACGCGCAGGAGGAAAATATCCACGCCGACTCGCTCGTCTACATGATCAGCTCGCTGGGCATCAACCCGCATGAGTGCGAAGCCATGTTCGAGGATGTAGACACCATTAAAAACAAGACCGATTTTGTGGTCAGCAACAGCCGCGCCCTTCGTCGCGACATGGATTTCACCCTTCCAGAAGTAAAGTCTGCGCTCGCCAAAAACATCTTCCTCTTCGGCCAGTGCATGGAAGGCACTCAATTCTATGGCCTCTTCGGCATGGTGCTCGCGCTTTACAGGCAAAACAAATTTCCCGGCATCGGCCAGATGTTTAGTTATACCCTTCGTGACGAGTCGAATCACATCGAACTTTTGCGCCAACTCTTTCAGGACCTGATCGATGAAAATCCTGAAATTTGGACTGAAGACTTTCGCGAGGAACTTCGCTCAACCATGAGCGAGGCAATCTCGCTTGAGAAAAAATTTATCCGTGACTGCCTGCCGCTGGCCGCTGTTGGCCTTACCGCTGAAGAGTTCGGCCAATACATTGATTATATTGGCGATCGCCGCCTTGTGGGTGTCGGGCTTGAGCCGCTCCATGCAAATCTCACCAACCCCCTCCCTTGGCTCTCTGAGATGATGGAAATCAAAAAGGAGACCAACTTCTTCGAAGGGCGTGTTACCGAATACCGCCGTGGCGTTGATCTCGCGGGTGTCAGTGACGACGAACTTTGACCAGCCAACCTCAACCTTAAAAAACAATGCCACGTCCACTGACTCTCGACGAAGACATCGCACTCAAGCGCCTTGTCACTACCCCCCGCAGCCAGAAACCCGATTACTCCTGGCGCGAAGCGATCACCAACAATCCTCCGGCA
>CALAPX010000262.1 GCA_937888355.1 uncultured Spartobacteria bacterium | reverse complement strand
TGCAGACATAGTTCCGGAAGCACTCGAAGAAGCATCACTCTACCAAGGGTCTATTGAGAGCAGCAACGTGGCTCCAATGGCTGAAATGGTCAGTCTAATCGCTGTCTCAAGGGCTTACGAAGCCTCCCAACGGGCATTGCGCTCTCACGACGACTTGATATCGAAAGCCATTAGTTCACTCGGTTCACCAACTGCATAACAATCCTATACTGCCATGCTAAGAGCACTCCAAGCCGCTTCCACTGGAATGGAAGCCCAACAAATGAATCTGAACACCATCGCCAACAACTTGGCGAACGTGAATACAACAGGTTTCAAAAAGAACAAAATCGAGTTCCAAGACATGCTCTACCAAAAGCGCCGCGCCGTTGGTGCCGAAGAAGGCGCTGGCAACCTTGTGCCGGCTGGCGTCGAAGTCGGTAATGGAACGCGCGTTGTTTCAACAGCGAAAATTTATACCCAAGGGCAGTTGACCCAAACTGGGGAAAAAATGGACGTGGCGATTCAAGGGGATGGATTTTTTGAAATTCAGCGCCCGGATGGAACCACTGCCTACACGCGCGATGGGGGATTTAAAATTGCCTCCGATGGAACAGTGGTAACAAATGATGGGTTGCCTGTCCTAGGTGGGTTTCAGCCAATTCCCGTGGATGCCCAGAATGTGAGTATTTCCGCGAACGGACAGGTGACGATCGAAGCTCCGGGTGGGCAGCAGAATTTCCAAGTTCAGCTGGTTCGGTTCAATAATCCAGCCGGATTGCGAAGCGAGGGTGGGAATTTATTTGTGGAGACTCCGGCCAGCGGAGCTCCAACATTGGGAAATCCTGCCGAGGCGGGCTTCGGTTCGCTGCTGCAGAATCATCTGGAAACCTCTAATGTCAATGTGGCTGAGGAAATGGTGAACATGATTCTGGCACAGCGCGCCTACGAGGTGAATGCCAAAGCGATTCAAGCATCGGATCAAATGATGCAGGAGACAAATAACATCAAGCGCTGATGAAACACATGTGGGCATCTCTTCTCCCGTTGTCGATGGCGGCCGCTTTGCAGGCCGCCGATCTTGGAGATATTACCGCGCCATTGGACTATGCGCCAAGCAATCCACTGGCGAAGGTATTCGATGCCCCCACATCCCCTCCCGGCCCAGCCGTGGTCACATCACTTGGAACTGTATTGATCGGTTCCGATCAGGTGTTGGATTCATTGAAGAGGGAAATCATCGCCCGTTGCGGGATCGAGGGCGATCTGCATCTGTCTTTCGTGCAACCATGGAATAATGTCGAAGTCCGCAACGACAAGGATTGGCGTGTTGTTGTGGATGAAATGACAGGCGGATATGTTTCTCCATCAATGGTTTTATCATTTCGCATTGAGGCCTCCGGCCAGCTGATTGGCACATGGAAAGAAACGGTGGAGGCCAAGCTTTACAGGCCGGTGTGGATGACCCAGCGCAGGTTGGAGCGTGGCGAGCGCTTGGATTCCATGGTGTGCGCGTTAAAAAATATCGATGTACTCTCCCAAAAACTTCCCTATGTGCCAGCGGATGCGGATCTCTCGATCTATGAAATGGCCCAAATCTTAGGCCAGGAGCGTCCGTTAACCGAACAGGACATCAAGCTCCGTCCACTGGTGCACAAAGGGGATTTTGTTAATGTGGTCGTGAATCAGGGCGCCTTGAATATCTCGATGAAAGGCATCGCTCTTGGCACAGCTGGGGCAGGGGAAACCGTGGGGATAAGAAACAAAGACAGTCGCAAGGATTTCCAAGCTCAAGTCATTGGTCAGAATACCGTTCAAGTCCACTTCTGAGTTCCATATGAAACGCATCCTATCGCTTTTGACCGCTTCTTTGATCGCTGGAATCGCTGGTCCCGTAACAGTTCAAGCCACCTCGCTGTGGGTGAAATCCGGAAATTCCGAGCAAAGCATGTTTTCTGACAAGATCGCCCGGAACATCGGGGATATTCTAACTATCGTGGTTCAAGAGGACACCTCGACATCTCAAACAGCGCGGATTAAAACCTACGATAGTGTTCAAGGGGGAGCGGGGATTTTTCCAGCAATCAATTCGACTTTTAACCAGTTCCTTCAAGCCCTTCCTGGCTGGATTTCCACTGCGGCTGGAGTTCCATACAAAGATGGCGATGTAACGATTCCTACTCTCGACCTTGCCGCAAAGGGTGAGTGGAATGGCGGCGGCGACACGCAGAATTCCCTCACAGTCACCAATCGTACTGCGGTGACGGTGGTGGATGTGCTGCCGAATGGAAATCTGGTGGTCGAGGGGGCTAAAATTATTCGTTCTGCACAGGAGTCCCAGTATGCCTACATGCGCGGCATCGTTCGTCCGATCGATATCAGTTCCGATAACACTATTCTTTCCTCTCAAGTTGCCGATGCGCAAGTAGAGTTTATCCCCGAGGGTGAGCTTACCGACGCACAGAAAAAAGGCTGGCTGATCAAAGCATGGGACAAGGTCAAACCCTTCTAAAAATTGTGAAAAAGCTTCTCCTTCTTCCACTGATAGCTTCCTTCCTAGTGTCACCATTGACGGCGCAGGTTGGGGAGTCTCCCATTACTCTAAATTACTCTGGTGGATCCCGTATCAAGGACCTCATCGACATCGAAGGGGCTCGGGATAACCAATTGAGTGGGTATGGTCTTGTTGTTGGGCTTACCGGTACCGGCGATAGCAAGATCGACTCAACGCTCCAAACAATCGCCAACGCTTTGAAAAACTACGGCGTCAACGTGCCTCAGGATGATATCAAATCCGGCAACGTCGCTGCGGTGATGATTACGGCGGATATCGGGCCTTTCTTGCGCCCGGGTTCGCGGATCGATGTCATTGTATCTTCCATTGGTGATGCTAAGACATTGCAAGGGGGGGTGCTTTTGCAAGTCCCGCTTAAAGGCGCAGATCAAACTGTCTATGCTGTGGCTCAAGGGCCTATCGCTGTCGGTGGTTTTTTAGGCGGCGCCGGCGGCCCAGGCGGCGCCACTGTGCAAAAGAACTTTCCGACTGTGGCAACCATCCCAGGAGGAGGGATTGTCGAACGCGAGATTCCCACCGAGATTGTCCGGAATGGTTCGATGAACCTGATGCTTCGAAATGCGGATTTCACGACCGCCGCCCGCATGGCGGAAGCGATCAACCGCGTGTTTCCAAGTACCGCAGTTGCCCGTGATTCGAAGACGGTGAATGTGCTCGTTCCACCTGAATACAACTCCTATGAAGTCAATTTTCTTGCTACC
>CALAPX010000261.1 GCA_937888355.1 uncultured Spartobacteria bacterium | reverse complement strand
TTCCAAATGAAGAGCGGCGAGCAAGGCGAACACCTGCGCGTCCCTAGGCATCATCGCCCCTGAGTCCGCCAATCGTTGAAAGTTCAACAATGAAGCCCCCTTTTCACCGATCGCATACTGCAACATCGCCAACCCGCGAACAGCCTCAGTATTCTTTGGGTTCAACCGCAAAGCGGTCTCATATGCCATAAGCGCCTCAGTTGCCCGGCGCTCTTGCATATATGATTCGGCGCTTCCAACAAGTTTTCGACTCTGACGGATTTTCCAACTGGAGTGCAGCATGTAGCCGCCAGAACTAATTCCCACCAGCAGCCCAATGCCGATAGCCCCCCAAAAAAACCACTGATAAGCTGCAAAGATTTTACGACCCCGCATGACAATGAGTCTCCAATTAAGCATGCCTCAACATCCCTCTTCCCCTGAGCTCTTGCGGCTCAACCATCTAAGGCGGAATTGCCGCCTCTGCGACGAATCACATAGCCAACCACTATAAGAAGCACCATCAAAGAAGTCGCCCACTGACCAGGTTCGGGAACAGCTGAGACCCCTCCCACCGCCTTCAAGTAAAGATTCTGCGCATTGCCAAGAGTAACAACCTGGAAGCCACCGCTTGGAAGCCCCCCAGACCAATTGCTAGTATTAACGCTAAACAATGACGAATAATCCGTATTCGCTGCTGCCGCAACCCCGTCGATATTGATTCCTCCATTCGCGCTGGCAATCATCCAGAAACTTGTTGTCGAAGGATTGTAGTTTAGCGGCGCGCCTTCTGTATCGGGGTTTATTGCCGATAAAGTTTGTAAATTCAGATTGAGACTTGTCCCAGATAGTCCCACGAGATTGAGCGAGTTTGAGATACTCAACAAATCCCATCCCGTTCCCGATGATCCAGTGGCGTTGTAGAGTTGCCAATCGTAGGTTGCTCCACCGTTCCATGTGGCATTTCCACTAACATTCAATATTCCCGGGGAATTGCCCGGCGCAAGAGTCCCCCCAGACAAAAGATTCAAGGAGCTGATCGTTCCGGATCCGCCAAGCTCAGCTGCGCTTTGAACAGTCACAGAAGAACTGCTGGCAATCGAACTGTTCACCACCAACTTACCTCCGGAAACGATCGTGGCTCCTGTGTAGGTATTCGTGCCATTGAGTGTCAGCCTGCCCGGACCGTTGTATGTCAGGCTTCCGGATCCTGTAATATTTCCCGTGAGGGTTGTTCCAAGCCGCGCATTCAAATCAAGAGAGGAAAAACTCAGCGTGTTGCTCCCGACGGATGTGAAGCTGTGAACGGTGTAAGAAGTGCCATTATCAGTGATACTGGTAATTGTTCCGTTGTTGCCCGCAGCCTGCGCCCCCTGGTAGCGCACCACTACAATCCCCGATCCACCAGCTCCTCCATCTCCATTGTAGGCACCGCCTCCGCCTCCGCCGGTGTTTGCAGTTCCTGCAATACCAGTGGCTGCATTCGCCCCGCCACCCCCCCCGCCTAAACCACCCACGCCGGTTGTAAAACCTCCTCCTCCTCCTCCCCCGGCATATGCATCAGAGGCATTCCCAGTCCTGATCGAAGTGTACGTTCCATTCCCTCCGACACCTCCAATTGATGAGGACCCAGTGAGGTAATATGCGGCGGTGCCATTATTTGAATTTCCGCCCCCTCCACCTCCAGCATTTTTATTTGCAGCACTATGATCATAACCTGCTCCACCACTTGTTATACCTGAACCCGCTGTGGAACCAGTGATTGATCCAGCTCCGCCTCCCGATCCTTTGAAAGTTCCAGTGCTCGACAATCCAGCGCCGGAGACCCCACCACCACCGCCCCCGCCGCCAGTGGCGGTAATTGTGCTAAAAATAGAACTTCCGCCGTTAGCACCTTGGGTACCTGCAGTTTGGTTTCCACCGATTCCCCCCGCTCCTACTAAGGTAGAATAATCTGAGGCGGAAATATTCGTTATGCTTGTTGCTACCCCCCCAGCGCCACCTCCACCTCCTGCTAAAACGCCGCCGCCACCGCCGCCACCACCCCCAACAATGAGGTATTCGACTCGAAACTGGAGATCTAAAACAATGTTCCCAGTAGTACTTTGATCCGTTGCATCAATATTAACCCCACTCGTTCCATCCAAAGGCTGGGCACTCACCAACATGGTGATGCTAAAACATACAAGAACAGCGCAGACAAACCTGTACCAAATAAGATTCACGCGCATTTCATACCCCCCCCCCGAACCGGCGTGGAAAGTTTAATCGAACAAATCAGCCTTTCTTATTGCATCCATAAATCAACAACTGTGGCTTCATGGCTTCACCCCATAGTCCATGGGTGGCAGATCAGTTTGCTTAGTGGTCTTAGGATGCAATCCCTACCCGAGACAGCACACAGCATTCAGAGCGGAGAACTTTTAGCGGCACTGGATGCGGATTCGAAAACCGGCCTCAGTTCCACTGAGGCGCGCACCCGCAGGGATCGTTTCGGGCCGAATGCCCTGACTACGGCTATTCCCACGCCATTTTGGGTGGTTTTTCTAAGGCAGTTCAAAAGCCCGTTGATCTATCTTCTCATCGTGGCGGCATCGATCGCGTTCTCGATGGACCGGGCAATCGATGCCAGCGTGATCCTCTCTGTGGTTTTTCTCAACGCCGTGGTTGGCTCAATCCAAGAAGGCCGAGCAAGGAGGTCGATGGATGCCTTGCGGCGCTTGGCGGAGAGCGGTGTCACTGTCCTGCGGGACAGTGAGCGTTCATCGATCCCGGCGACCGAACTCGTTCCTGGCGACATCGTGCTGCTTGCCGCGGGGGACGCCGTCTCCGCCGATTGCCGGTTGATCGACTGCAAGGCCCTTGAGGCCGGCGAGTCGGTACTCACGGGAGAATCACTCCCAGCTAAAAAATCCGCCGCGCCACTGCCTCGCGAGACTCCAGTCATGGATCGCACAAACATGGTGTTTTCCGGCTCCGAAATCACCTCCGGCCGCGCCACTGCGGTGGTGGTCGCCACGGGAATGGAAACCGAACTCGGCCGCATCTCATCGCTCACCGAGAAAGCCCCGGACCTCCCCACCCCTCTCGAGCAGCGCATTCTCCAATTTGGTCGTTGGCTTGTCGGCGCGGCGGTGGGATTGTTTTTCGTGTTAATGGGGCTTGGCCTCTGGCGCGGACTGGACTGGAGCGAGATTCTCATGGTCGCGATCAGTCAGATGGTTTCCATGGTTCCAGAGGGTCTTCCAGTGGCGCTCACGATCGCCCTCGCCGTGGGCATGCAGCGAATGGCCCGCGCCGGCGCAATCGTCAGGCGGCTATCGGCGGTCGAGACGCTCGGCTGCACCAGCGTGATCTGCACCGACAAAACAGGCACGCTGACCGGCAATGAAATGACTGTAACGGAAGTTTTTCTTCCTGACGAAAGGCGCATTGATGTCGAAGGGGCCGGGTATGCTCCGCGAGGTGGGTTAAAGCAAGAGGGCCGTGAGATCACGGTGGACTCGAATCCACACCTTACCCGACTTGTTGAGGCTGCGGCCTTGTGCAATGACGCCCGCCTGGCGGCACCGGAGCAAAGCGGTGAGCATTGGAAACCGATCGGCGACCCCACCGAGGCCGCCCTGCTGACGCTTGCCTTGAAGGCATGCCTCGATTTGGAATCCCTCGCGACAGAGTGGCCCCGCCGGGCGGAGATTCCATTCGATTCCAGAGTGAAAATGATGGCGACCCACCATGTCCACCATGGGGGGAGCCACCGGGTTTTTATCAAGGGCGCTCCCGAGGCGGTTCTGAACTTGTGCACGGATGTGGACTGCAAAGCCATTTTTCAAACTGTTGATGAGATGGCCTGCCGCGCGTTGCGGGTGCTCGCAGTGGCGGATGCCGAGGCACCGTTCGACGAAGAAGGCGATATTTCCCAGTTCAAAGGCCGCGCTTCGTTTCTTGGCCTCATCGGCCAAATGGATCCGCCGCGCCCGGAGACACGCGCAGCCATCGAGGAGTGCCGCCTCGCAGGCATCCGCACGGTCATGGTCACCGGCGACCACAAGGCGACGGGACTCGAAATCGCCCGCATGATCTCGCTCTCCGACGAAGACGATCTGGCAATCGACGGGCGTGAACTCGAAGCCATGTCCGCAGAGGAACTGCACCGCAAGATCGATGACATCGCTGTCTTCGCCCGCGTTCAACCCGAGCAAAAACTTCGCATTGTCGAAGCCCTCCGTTCGCGCGGACTGGTGGTAGCGATGACCGGCGACGGCGTGAACGACGCACCCGCACTCGCGGCAGCGGATGTCGGCGTGGCCATGGGCCTTAAGGGCACCGAGGTCGCGAAAAACGCTTCCGAGATCGTGCTCACCGATGACAATTTCTCCACCATCGTAAAAGCTGTCGAGGAGGGCAGGCTGGTTTATGCAAACATCCAGAAACTTCTTCTTTTCCTTTTCACCACATCCCTCCACGAAGTCGTCATGCTCATCGCCGCCTTGCTGATTGGCTACCCTCCTCCACTCGCTGCGGTTCAAATCCTCTGGATCAATGTGGTTACCGAAGGTGTCTTGAGTGTGAACTTGGTCATGGAATCCGCCGAAGCGGGAAGCATGCGGCGCCGACCGATCGCCCTAGGCTCGCCGTTGCTCACCGCAGAGATGGGGCGACGCATGCTGTTGCTCGTCCCCGTCTCGGTGGCTGTCTCACTGGGATATTTTGTGCTCCGCATGGAAACAGGCGCTCCGTTTGCCCAAGTACAAACAGAAACCTTCACCCTCGTCGCACTCTGCCAG
>CALAPX010000260.1 GCA_937888355.1 uncultured Spartobacteria bacterium | reverse complement strand
CATGAGGAGTTACCCCTCATGACGGTCATTGGTTTTTGATTTCCTAGGAACCCCCTTGGAGGCGTTGGGGAGTTACTGGCAGGCCTCGCACTCTTCACCATTGCGCATGGCTTCAATCGAGCAGGCCAATTTTTGTTCCTCGGTGTATTCAGTTTTTTGAGGCCCTGCCACAACGCCACGGAGTTCCTTTTTGACGTTCGTTGTCGGGCCTTCGATGCTGGAGGCTCCGAGGGTGCGGAGGTAGTAGGTCGTCTTGAGCCCGGTGTGCCAGGCGCGGCGATACATCTTGCTGACAACACGCATGTCTGGTTCGCCGGCGAAGAGGTTTACTGACTGAGCTTGATCGATCCATTTCTGGCGGCGTGCAGCGGCATCGATGACGAATTCATGTCCGATGGTAAATACCGTGCGATGTTTTTCACGCAGTTTATCCGGGATGCCCTCAACATTGGTGAGCTCCCCATCGAAGTATTTGATCTGTTCGAGCATGGTGGCATCCCACTTGCCGATTTTCTTGAGGTCGCGGACCAGTTCCGGGCTCAGGATGGTGAATTTGCCGCCGAGGTTTTCCTTGGCATAGAGGTTTTTGTAGTTTGGTTCGATGCATGGGGTGGTGCCCATGATATTTGAGATTGTCGCTGTCGGGGCGATGGCCAGGACGTTCGAATTGCGCATGCCATGGCGCTTGATTTTCTCGCGAACAGGGTTCCAGTCCATGCGTCCACCGCGTGGGACATCGATCTTCACCCCGCGCTCACGTTCAAGGAGGTCGACAGTGTCCTGAGGAAGGAGACCGCGATCCCACTTCGATCCACGATAACTGCTGTAAGGCGAGCGCTCGGCAGCCAAATCGCTCGAGGTGGAGTAGGCATAGTATGCAATGCACTCCATGAACTCATCGTTGAAATCAACCGCTTCCGCAGTGGCAAAACCAATCCCGCGCTTGAAGAGGGCGTTCTGGAGGCCCATGACACCCATGCCGATTGGGCGATGGCGAATATTGGAGCGCTTGGCGGCTTCTGTGGGGTAGAAGTTGATGTCGATAACATTGTCCAGAGCGCGGATGGCAATCTGGATTGTCTCTTGAAGCATCTCATGGTCTATCGATCCATCGGCTTTGAGATGGGTATCGAGCACCACGGATCCAAGGTTGCAAACAGCAGTCTCATCTTCGCTCGTATTGAGAGTGATCTCAGTGCAGAGATTGGAAGAGTGGATGACGCCAGTGTGGTCCTGTGGGCTGCGGAGGTTGCAGGGATCTTTAAAGGTGATCCATGGATGGCCAGTCTCAAGGAGCATTTTGAGCATCTGTTTCCAGATTTCAATGGCGGGAATTTCATTGAACATGATTTTACCCTCCTTCGCCAGTGCCTCGTAGTGGAGGTATCGCTCTTCGAACTTGCGCCCGTAGGTCTCATGGAGGTCGGGGACCTCGTTCGCGCGGAAGAGAGTCCAGTTTTGACGGGCCTCCATGCGTTTCATAAACAAATCAGGCACCCAGTTCGCCGTATTCAGGTCGTGGGTACGGCGGCGGTCGTCGCCAGTATTGCGGCGGAGTTCGAGGAAGTCCTCAATGTCATTGTGCCAAGTTTCGAGATAGGCGCACCCGGAACCGCGGCGTTTTCCACCCTGATTGACGGCCACGAGTTGGTCGTTGTGGAGTTTGAGGAAGGGAATGACGCCTTGGCTTTCTCCGTTCGTGCCTTTGATGTAGCTGCCGGTGCCGCGGACGGCTGTCCAAGACCCCCCCAAACCGCCAGCCCATTTTGAGAGATAGGCGTTTTCAGCGATGCCGCGTTGCATGATCGACTCGATCGAGTCGTCCACCTTGTAGAGGTAGCAGCTCGAGAGTTGGCTATGTAGTGTGCCAGAGTTGAAGAGCGTCGGGGTGCTCGAGCAAAAGCGGCGTGATTTGTAAAGGTTGTAGAGGCGGATCGCCCAGTCCTCCTTGTGGGAGGGTTCCTCAATGAAGAGGCCCATGGCAACGCGCATCCAGAAGAATTGCGGGGTCTCGAGGCGGCGTGCGGTTTTGCGAGTCTTGTCAATGATCAGGTAGCGATCATAGAGGGTCTGGATGCCAAGGAAATCGAAGTCCATGTCGGCGGAGGGATCGATAGCATCCGCAAGGACGTCGATGTCGTAGCTGAGGAGTTTTGGCGTGAGACGCTCGATTGCGACACCGGAACGGAGGTAGCTTTTGAATGCGACGCGGTGGGCTTCGCGGAGGCCCTCAATGCCATCGCGTGCAATTTTCCAATCCAGCACTTCTTCGTAAATGTACGATAGCATGATGCGGGCGGCGAATTTTGCGAAGTCGGCGTCACGCTCGATGAGGGTGCGGGCATTGAGAATAATGGTGCTTTTCAGGATGTCCTCGCTGACCTCGGTGGCCAGTGAACGGCGCAGTTCTCGTTCGATCTGCTGTGCATCAAGGATGAGATCGAGGCCGATCATGGCGAACTGAATGCGTTTTTTAAGCTCCGATCCGTCCCACAGGATGTTCTGTCCATCGCGCTGTGCGACCATGATCAGAGACTCCTGCATGTCGCCGGACTCGTTGGCTATTTCTGTCTCTTCAGTTGTGGTGCGGAGTTTCGAGCGTTGGGCGCGGTAAAGGATATAGCTCTCGGCGACCTTGTAATGGCCTTGCCGCATCAGTTCCTCTTGCACGAGGTCTTGGACGTCCTCGATATGCACAAACGCGGTATCACGCTCGCGGACTTTTTCGGTAACCGAGCGGGAGATCGAAATGGCCGACATGGGATTTTCCTTCATGGAAAGAAACGCATGGCGGCAGGCGGATTCTATTTTAGATTCCATCCAAGGGACGACTGTGCCGTTGCGTCGGATGAGGCGGACATTTAGTGGTTGAGCATCCTCATCTAAAAAGGATCCGTTCTTGGCGCGAATCGAGCGTTTGAAGACCAGGCTTTTGGCCACATCGTGAGCATCATTTTCTATCAGTGCCTTTTCGATGAGAAGTGAGAGGTCATGCTCGGAGAGTTTAAGACCGCCGGTATCCTTTGCCTGTGTAGCCAGGCTGGTGGCTACAGAGTGGGCAACATTCGCCACGAAGCCACGATTTTCCTCGTTGAAGATGTTTTTTTCCTCGCGGGAGAGGAGGAGATCGGTGAGAGCCTCGCCAATTTCGTCGGCGACCTCTTCAAGATTGAATATTTTTTCTTCGC
>CALAPX010000259.1 GCA_937888355.1 uncultured Spartobacteria bacterium | reverse complement strand
GTCACGATACCACATGGAGGTTCGCGGCATTGGCATTATCAATATCGCCTCGATCTTTGGGGCTGGTGCGGTAGTGCCGCAAAAGCGATTGGATTTTGTGGTGACACTCAAAGATTGGCATGAGGTCGAGAATGTGGATAGAATCGGACTTGATCGCGAAACCTACGAGATTCTCGACATCAAAGTGCCGCATGTCACACTGCCAGTCCGTACTGGTAGGGACATTGCGCGTTTGGTGGAAGTCGCGGCACTCGACCAAAAGCTTAAAAACATGGGTGAAAACAGCGCGCAGGAATTCAATCAACGACTCCTTTACATGATCAGTGAACGCCAAAGCAGATAATGGGCATCCTCACCAAAAAAAAAACAATCTGACCAAATGAACCGCTGTAGTGTCGACGTAACCATTGAAAACCGCAATGGACTCCATGCGCGGCCGGCAGCCATGTTCGTCAAAATTTCCAGCCGCTACCGTTCCGAGATCTGGGTCGAGAAGGATGGGGAACGGGTGAATGGGAAAAGCATCATGGGACTCATGATGCTCGCTGCCGGCAAAGGGTCAAAATTGACACTTCATGCCGAGGGGAGTGATGCGGAAAAAGCGGTCGCAGAAATCAAAAATCTCGTCGAAACCCGCTTTGGGGAAGAGTAGTTCTTCTCATTGCGCGCAAGTTTTTTTCTGATATTTCTTATCCGCGAATGAATGCGGATGTCACAGTAAAACCCGAAAAGCGATTCACCGGCATTCCGGTGGCTCAGGGGATTGCTCACTGCGCGGCATTCATTCAATATACTCAGGATGAAGAGATTATAGCTCGTCAGATCTCTGCTGAGGAGCTTCATGAAGAGGTCGCGAGATTTGAAACCGCATTGGTTTCGACTCGTATCGAATTGCTTGAGATCCAGCGTCAAATCGCTTCGGCTATTGGATCCAAGGATGCGAGTATTTTTGATGCACATCTTCTTGTGGTCGAGGATGGCACATTAATTGATGAGGTGTTGAGGAGGTTGGAGCGCGACAAAAATAACATCGAATATGTCTTTCAGGAAGTCGCTCGAAAATACTGCCAGACTTTGGAGTCCATTGATGACCCCTATCTCCGTGAGCGTGTGGGGGATATCGAGGATGTGACGCGGCGCGTCATTCGCAATCTTCTTGGAAAAGCACCGCTGAATCCTGCGGCTCACGATCAACCGCACATTATTGTCGCCCATAATTTAACACCTTCTGACACCGCCCAACTCGACCGCAAATTGGTGATGGGATTTGTCACTGAAGTCGGGAGCAAGACATCACACACAGCGATCATGGCTCGGTCGCTGGAAATTCCCGCCATTGTTGGGATGCAGGGCATCTGCCAAGAAATCCAATTAGGCGATGATATCCTGATCGATGGCTACAATGGGTTATTGATACTCAATCCGACCCACGAGACTCTGGCGGAGTATGGGCGACTAGAGCAGGCAAAGGAGGCAGTCACAGAACGCCTTCACCTCATACGTGAGACTGCTTCGACGACCAGCGATGGGCGGCATATCATTTTATCAGCGAATATAGATCTTCCCGAGGAGTTGGATGATATCGCGGAAAATGGCGCCGAGGGGATAGGCCTTTTCCGCACTGAGTTTCTTTATTTGAATAGGGTACAACCCCCAGATGAGGAGGAGCAATTCAGCCACTACCGGAGAGCTGCAGAGAGGTCGCTTCCCCACAGCGTGATTATCCGCACGCTTGATATAGGAGGTGATAAAACAAACCTTAGTCTTGAGAGCAGCCAAGAGGACAACCCCTTTCTTGGGTGCCGAGCGATCCGGTTTTGCCTTGAGCATGTAGATATTTTTAAAACCCAGTTGCGTGCGATCCTGCGAGCGGCGGTGATTGGAAATGTGCGAATCATGTATCCGATGATCTCCGGAATCGAGGAGTTGCGCCGCGCAAATGCGATTCTTGAAGAGTGCAAATCTGAGTTGTCTGGGGCTGGAGTTCCCTTCAATCCACAAGTGGAAGTTGGAATCATGGTGGAAACACCAAGCGCCGTCATGGTGGCAGACCATCTGGCGCGCGAGGTCAAATTTTTCAGTATTGGGACAAATGATTTGATCCAATATGCGGTGGCGGTCGATAGATTAAACGATCGCATTGCACATCTTTACAATCCGACGCACCCCGCAATTCTTCGCATGATCAAGCTGACAGTCGACGCGGGGCGGGCTCACGGGGTGTGGACCGGGGTTTGCGGGGAGATGGCCTCTGATATTGTGCTCACACCATTACTGATCGGTTTGGGGGTCGAGGAGTTGAGTGCGACCAGCACGCTTGTCCCACGAGTCAAAAAAGCAGTTCAATCGCTGAACGCTTCTAAATGCGAGTCGCTGGTGGCGAGGGTTCTTGAGATGGACGATGCCTCACAAATCCTGATCGCAAGCACTGCGATGGCTAGGGAGCAATACGCGGACTTGATCGATTAAGTTCCGATTCGCCGCCTTTCCGGCAGCTGGAATTCAAAAAAACGAAGCACCATGCCACCAGTCATTGCCTCTAGCGCTGCGGTATCCAAGAGTAGATGGCGGTTGATCAAATGGGGAGTGGCATTATGCATTCTCATTGGATCATGGATGGGGCATGAGAAGGCCTTTTCATATGCCGCGCAAACTGGAATGGCGTGGCTGTTTGCACAAAACGGGTTGGAGTTTCGTGTGCAATCGCTGCGGTTTGGAGTCGGAAGACCGCTGCTTCTGGAGGGGGTATCTATCCGCGAGATCCGTGGAGCGGATTTTGGCAGCGTGCTTGAGGCTGGACGCATTGAAATTGTTCCGAATTCCTGGTGGGAAATCGCTACCGCAGACAAGGCGGTGGTCGGGAAAATTCTTCTCGAGCGGGTACATGCCTATGTAGATCTTCGTAGGAAGAGTCCCCCTCATTCACAAAATCCAGAATTGCTGAGCTTATCCACGCCTAAATTATTAGCGCTATCCTTGGTGGGTTCTTGGTTTTCCGATCCTTCAAAGATTCAGTGTTCCGGCGCAACGTTGGATATGATGTCCGATGTCTCGCGGGTGTCCTTGGAAGGAGTCGAGCTGTCCTTGGAAAAAGGAGTGACCGGTGCTTTCTCATGCGAGTTGTCACAGCTCTCAATCGGATCTTTAACAAGAAATTTTGGGCCTTTTAGTGTGCAAGCCGCTTGGGACGGAAGAAAGCTCACACTGGCTGACATGGAGGTTCTCCCGGGGTTCATACTTCAAGAATTAGACTTGAGATTGCCCCGAATGCGGGATGTAGCCATTTCCTTTCGAGCGGACGCATTTGGTGGCATATTAAGGGGGGATTTAGATCTGCGAGATGCTGCCAGTGGTCGGATATGGGATGTTGCCGTACTTTCTTCAAACATCGGCTTGGAGGGAGTGGTCGCCGCATTTGATCTGCCGGTGGCTAATGCCAAGGGACGAGTCTCGGATGCCCGATTTACATTTCGGGGGGAAGTCGGTCGCGCGGCGGATGCTGAGGCATCCTTCAGGCTGCTGGCTAAAGATTTCGAGTGGAACAATCAGCAATGCCAAATGCTTGAGATCTCATCCAGCTTGATTCAGCGCCGATTGATTGTTTCCAGTTTCACTCTTCAACAAAAAGGAAACACCATTAAATCAAATGGTGAACTCTCGATTGCCGAAGGGTGGTCAAAAATCACGGAATCACCATTTTTGATCAATATCCGAGCGGGGGTGGGAGACATGGATGCATTGGCAATGCTCATCGGCAAAAGAGCTCTAGGAGTGAAAGGAAGATTGGAGTTGGAGGGCAGTGTCAGTGGGCGCCCGGGGATGTTGGATGGGTTTCTGGAGCTCCATGCCAAGGATGTCTCCTATCAGGAGAGAAGGGGCGAACACCTTGATGTGGAAATCCTATTCCTCAAAAACCGTATTGAAGTGCCAAAGTGCACGCTAATCGCCGGTGGAGATCTGCTTCGTGCGGGGGGATCGGTGGGAATTTCTTTTCCCTATGATTACAGTGCCTGGGTGGAGGCCAGGATTGTGGATATTACGAAATACACACGGATGAGCGCTGGCTTCAGTGATCGTTTTGTCTCGTCCGGGTCGATGGATATGGATTGGAAGGGGGAAGGGAGTGCCGAGAAACACGGTGGCACATTTAGCACAAGCGTAAGAGATTTGGTCTCAAGTTGGACGCCTTCGGGGGTGACTGGAGTATTCAAGGGCGGTTATACGCCGGAGGAGGTCAGATTGGATTCCTGCATATTGGAGCATGGCAATATGCGTCTTGTTTCGAAGGCTGAGGTATCCCGTGGAGGCATCTCTCTAAAGGAGGTCAAGGTGGCGTTGAAGGGGCAACCCCTGATCGAAGGTCAGACATTTCTGCCGATTGATCTTTTTATGCTGCGCCACGTGACGCACTGGTCGAAAGCCATTCGGCGTGGACGCCCCTTGGAGCTAGTCATCAAGACCCCTGGGAAAGTTGATCTTGGAGAATTGGTGCGATTGCTTGGTCAGGATTACCCATTGTCAGGATTCATGGTGTTGGAACTTGATTGCCGTGGGTTGCCTGAGTGTTTGGATGGACTGGCGCACCTGGAGGTCATGGACTTTCGGTGTGGAAAAAATAGTCCTCCGCCCGCCACCGCTGTACTTCAGGGAAACTTGAAGGAGGGTGCCTTGGAGTGCGTTGGCCGATTTATGGCCGATGGAATGCAGCCAGTGGATGCAACGCTCCGAGTGGCCCCATTTTTCTATCAGCAAGGTGTTCCCGACGGGCGAATGTTCAACCCAGCCGCCTCCATTGAGGGGAAGCTTGTGTTTCCAAAACTGAATCTAACGTTAATCGAGCCGTTTCTTCCCTCACTTGGTCACATCCAAGGCGATCTTGCTGGTGAATTGCGTGTCTCCGAATCATTGGGCAATCTGCGCTTTGACGGCGAGGCAACCATCTCAGAGGGCTCTTTTTCACATGGGGTTGCCTCCAGTAATGCGATGGGGATGGCAGGGCGCATAGCGATTGCCGATGGTGTTGTTACGATTAGCGAACTCGCTGGTCGAGTCGGGGAGGGAATGTTCAAGATGTACGGAATTTGCCAATTCACGAAGCCTTGGGAGCCAACCTATGATTTGAATTGGAATTTCCAAAAAGCTCCGCTGGATTTTGGAACTGGAGTGAAGCTCCCCATGACCGGATACTTGAAGGCCAAGGGTGGAGCTCATGAAGGATTGCTTTCTGGAAAGTTGCAAATCGATCCCATTCGGATTGGGGGATATCCCTCTGTGCGCCCCAGACTTTCAGCAACACGCCTTAACCTGCCTTCGTGGACGCAATCACTCGAATCAATCGCTCGATTGGCTCCGTTCGGTGATTGGAATTTGGATATTTTGCTTGGGGCGGATGAGGCATTGAAGGTTGGAGCGTCCGCTCTTGGCTGGGATCTTGTGCCGCGATTGCACCTAGGGGGGACGGGGAATCATCCAGCGTTAACAGGTCGTGTAGAATTGCGGGGCTTGAAGATTGAATCGCCAAGCGGACCGCTATTCGCCAATGAAGCCACGATTTACCTGTTGCCTGACAGTTCTCATGATCCCTTCATGCTGGTGGATGCCTCTGGACTGATTGCCGGATATCCTGTCAGAGCCTTCGCTTGGGGACCTTTAAGCGAGCGCAAATGGCACATTGATTCTGCTTCTAATGGCTTTTTGCAAGATGGATATTGGCTTGTGCGACGCGGGATGAAACCAATCACTTCCTTTGATGAGAGTCTGCCTGCCGTGGATGTGCGTCTTTATCCGAATCCTGCAGGAGTGGCTCAGCCGGTTAGTATGAGAGTGGTCGATGACACGGCATGGTGTGGGGGGATTGGATTTTCAAATAGTTTGAATTTCAGCCCGGGACTCAACGCTCTTCCGGAGCAGGGGTACTCGCCTGGGTTTGAATGGGCGTTCAGCCCTTGAACTACATGCGAGATGGGCAGCGAATGCCCAGAAGACCGAGTCCATGAGAGAGGGTGCGTGCGGTGAGATCGCACAGGACAAGGCGACTGGCGCGGGTGGCAGAGTCTGATTTCAAAACAGGGCAAGCCTCGTAGAATGAATGATAAGTATTAGCCAATTCGTAGAGGTAATTGGCGAGGAGATTTGGTCGAAAATCGTCCAGAACGGATGGAATAGTTTCCGCGTATTGAAGAAGCTTGAGGGCCAAGGCGCGCTCAGCGGATTCGGAGAGTATCACCGGAGCGGTAGGATCGATGGGGCTGTCTGCCTTCCGGAAAATCGATCGGATGCGGACGTAGGCATTTTGGAGGTAGGGAGCAGTATTGCCCTCAAAGGCTAGGAGCTTATCCCAAGAAAATACATAGTCAGTCAGTCGGTTTTGGGAGAGTTCAGCATATTTTACCGCACCGAGGCCGATCAAATGTGCTGTTTCCTCTTTTTCCTCCGGGGAAAGATGGTTGGCACGCTCGGATAAAATAGAGCGAGCCCGATCGATCGACTCGTTCAGCACATCGGCCAATCCCACATTATCACCCGAACGGGTTTTCATGATCTTGCGGTTTTCCCCCAAGATACTTCCGAATGCGATATGGCGTAGGGTACAGGGGATACCCATCATGGCTGCGGTGGCAAAGATTTGCTGAAAATGAAGGGCTTGAGGCGCGCCAACCACGTAAAGAATCTCATCGGGATTCCATCGATGGACCCTGTGGACGATTGTGGCCAAGTCTGTTGTGGCATAGAGAAATCCGCCATCACTCTTGCGAATAATTGCCGGCTTGTCGGCTAGCGCCGGGAGGCCGTGGAAAAAGATGCACAGGGCACCCTCGCTTGTTTTGGCAATGCCACGTTTCTCAAGGTCCTCACAGAGCGGGGCAAGAGCGTCATTGTAAAAACTCTCCCCAAGACGTTCGTCAAATTGAATATCGAGGAGGGCGTAGAGTTTTTCAAACTCACGCCAC
>CALAPX010000258.1 GCA_937888355.1 uncultured Spartobacteria bacterium | reverse complement strand
GCCACGCCTGACTGAATGGCTGATTGCGTGGTGGATGAGATCACTCTGCTAATGGTCCCTTGGGCCACCCCTGAATTGGAGGTGGTACTTAAGACGGATGCGGTGATTGCTCCCGCCGCAGAGGGCACAGCAGAAATGACAGCGGAAGTGGTTTGAGAAATAACGGCCGGAGCAGATTCCGAAGTCGAGTTTACCAAGGCAACCGCTGTGGCAATCTCAGCGATTTGGGCGGCATTATTTGGGTCGCCCTGAGCCAATATCGAAACAGCTTCAGAAAACTGGTCTGGGTCATTTGCATCAACGTCAGCCAAACTATTAATTACATTCTCAACGAGTTCAGGGTTGTTCTGGATGGCGAAGAAATAATCTTGTTCAGAATTAAGGCTTTGCGCCGTGGAATTTAATAAAATAATTCTCTCCGGCGTTAAGCGTGCGGTGACTAACGAGTCAATTCTGATGCCTGTGCCCTCAGCCGTGGCAGAAATTTGTGCACTAAATCCATTATTTACGCTTACTGAGCGGGAGCCTTCAGGTGTGGAAAAAACAACATTCCCTCTCGAGACATCCAAGTTTCCCGTGTAGGAAGTGCCGCCAGTGTTATTTCTAACAGGATTAATGGTGAGCCTCCAAACCGTGCCACGAATTCCCGCAGTTCCAATTGGAGTGATGATATTCATTCTGGAACCTGGGCGAAGTTTTTTAGTTTCCCCGATCATTGTCCCGTAGTGGAGGACATAATTACTTGTTGAGGTAGCGGGCTCTTGGGGCAGTTTGGACCACGCTTTCTGGCTTTTGTTTAAGACCTCAAGAACGTCGCTATCATCGTGGTATTTCCCTAAATCCTTTTCTTTAATGGTTGCTCCGCTTGAAAATACAAATTGGTAGTCCTCATGGCGGAAATCTGAAATGGTAAAACGAGCGTTCTCCTGAATTTGCATCAATGCCCCATTTGAAAAAGCAAGATCCGCCCATGAGTCCGGACCGGTGGCGATGGAGTAGCCATTATTAATTGGGGTATGTTTAGATGCCTCCCCCAAGCTATTTCCAAGCTCATCAAGAAGTTCGACTTTCCCTTTAAACTCAACAATAACGATGATCCCATTCTGGAAGGAGCCGGGGGAATCATTGAGAAAATCCTCATCAGAGGACCTGGCGTGTGACGCAATGGGTAGCGTTACGCAAAGGGCAAGGAAGCAGAGAATTTTTGTTAGAAACGTGTGGCGGAGGGACATAAGATTCATGGAAAATAGAATTTTTATTACGTTGAACCTGTAAATTATCGACTGCAATCAAAATTCCATTGATTTTAATGATACATATCAACGCATTGCCTCAGTGGTTTTAGAATTCCAGTCAGCTTGCGCTTGCCCGAAGGCTTAAACGCTTGTAGTCAAGATGACTTGAGGTTTGTTCCGGCTCACCTCGCGATTTCGTCCCTATAGCTCAAGTGGATAGAGCAGGGCTCTCCTAAAGCTCAGATGGTGGTTCGACTCCACCTGGGGACACATTTTCATACTTCAAATACACACGTCACATTGAAACTAGAAATCCCTAAGGGAAATTTTGGCGGGTACATTTTTGATTGCGACGGGACGTTGGCTGACAACATGCCGTTGCATTACAGAGCGTGGTCGCAGGCGATGGGGGATTTTGGCGGCCAGTATCCCGAGGAGTTGTTCTACGAGTGGGGCGGGAGGCCGACAGCGATGATTGTCGATGCGTTGAACAAGCGCTATGGATTGTCGATGGATGTCGCCTCGGTAGTCCGACGCAAGGAGGATTACTACATGAAGCTGATTCCTGAAGTGCGCCCTCTGCCTGAGGTGGTGGAAATCGCGAAATCAATGCACGGCAGGTTGCCTCTGGCGGTGGCTTCCGGCGGTCACCGGGAATTGGTGTTGCCCACGTTGGATGCACTGGGAATCACTCAGTTATTCAAGGCGGTGGTGTGCGCAGAGGATTACGAACGCGGTAAGCCATATCCGGATCCATTTTTATTGGCCGCGCAACGCCTAGGCATCGCGCCTGGAGAGTGTGTGGTTTTCGAGGATAGTCCGACCGGCATTCAGGCAGCCAAGGCGGCTGGAATGCCGTGGGTTTATGTGCCTGGGCCACTGGAGCGTGTCAGCCATTGAGTCTGCAAAAGTCGCCGCAGGCATTGCTCAAGGCCTGAAGTTCGGACAATCTCCCGAAATGCGAAATGTCGTGATCCTAGGAGCTACAGGCTCAATCGGGCGGAGTGCGCGAACTGTGGCAAGAAGCATGCCGGATCGGATGCGAATCGTCGGCATGTCCGCTCACAATAACGCCGAAGCCTTGGCTGAAGCTTCAATAGAATTTCCAGAGGCGCGTACGATCGTCTCCGGCGGGGAAGGCGGCCAAGAGCGTTTGGTGGAACTAGCCACGATGCCCGAGGCGGATTTGGTGCTGGTTGCAATTGTTGGTACGGCAGGGCTTCAGCCTGCGCTGGCGGCAATCGAGGCCGGTAAAGATCTCGCTGTGGCTAGCAAGGAAATTCTGGTCATGGCCGGAGAGATCGTAATGGATGCTGCGCGGCAGAAGGGGGTAAATATCCTGCCGGTGGACAGCGAGCATAGCGCGATTTTTCAATGCCTTGGCGGGAGGGATGCCGGTTCTGTGCGACGTCTTGTTTTGACGTGTTCGGGTGGCCCGTTTCGCCAAACGCCTGCTGAACAGTTGGCGTCTGTAACCCCGGACATGGCGTTGAGGCATCCAACCTGGTCGATGGGGCGCAAGATCACGATCGACTCGGCTACCCTGTTCAACAAGGCGCTGGAGATGATTGAGGCTCGATGGCTCTTTGATGTTGGCCTCGAGCGGATTGATGTCGTGGTGCATCCGCAAAGCATCGTGCATTCGATGGTGGAGTTTGTGGATCACTCGATTCTGGCGCAGTTGGGAGAATCTGACATGTGCCTGCCGATCCAATGTGCGGTGACGTGGCCCGCTCGTCTGCCGAATTCAATGCGCCCGCTTGATTTTGCAAGCATGGGGCGGCTGGATTTTGAGAGTCCGCGTTGCGAAGATTTTCCCGCACTGGATTTGGCGAGGTGTGCCGGAGAGGGGGGCGGTGCGATGCCGGCAGTACTCAATGCTGCAAATGAAGTTGCCGTCGAGGCCTTCCTTGCCGGGAGGTTGCCGTTTCCAGGAATCTGGCGAGTCGTTGCAGACGTTATGGATGCCTGTCCGCACGTGGATCATCCGTCGCTTGAGGAGCTCCTTGCTGTGGATGCCGACGCACGCCGCTTGGCTGAAGGTCTTGTCGGGTAGAAATCTTAGGCCTGGATATAAACTACGTGGGTCTGCAGAAACTCGTGGAGGCCATGTTTTCCATCTGCACCCCCGATCCCGGATTTTCTCCAACCGGCATGGAATCCTTGCATGGCTTCAAAATTCTCACGGTTGATGTAGGTCTCGCCAAATCGAATTTCTCGGCATGCACGCATGGCGGCACTCAGATCCCTTGTGTAAATGGAGGAGGTCAGTCCGTACTCCGAATCGTTCGCCAGTGCGATCGCTTCATCCAAAGATGAAACGGAAACAACTGGAGCGACCGGGCCGAAGATTTCCTTGCGAATGATTTCCATGTCGTGACGGCACCCGGCGAGGACCGTGGGTTGATAGTAATGGCCCCCTTCGGTGACATCCGCGCGGTCGCCGCCGGTTACGATCTGCGCGCCTTGAGTGACCGCCGAACGGACCAGTGAATCCACCTTGTCGAAGCCCTGCTTATTGATCATTGGTCCGTAGTCCACCAATGTGTCCACAAGCGGATTTCCGCAGCGTGCGGCAGACATGGCCCTGGCGAGTTTTTCGGTGAATTCTGCGGCAACTTTTTCATGGACGTAGACGCGCTCGGCGCAGTTGCAAACCTGTCCACTATTGATGAGACGTGAGCTTTTTACGGCATTGACCGCAAGATCAAGGTCGGCATCCGACAGTACGATGGCTGGAGCTTTGCCGCCCAGTTCTAGATTCACCTTAGTGATGTTCTTGGCTGCGGCAGCCATGATGCGCGAACCGGTGGCGACGCTGCCGGTAAAGCTGATCAATCCGATGCGGTCGCTTTCTGCGAGGAGACGACCGACGCCCCCGCCTGTGCCGGAGACGAGATTGACGAGGCCTGGAGGGAGATCTGTTTCTGCCAAGAGGCGGCAGAATTCAAATGCGTTGTTCGGAGTTTCCTCGCTTGGCTTCAGCACCACGGCATTCCCGCAAACGAGTGCTGGGGCCATTTTGCGTGCGACGAGAAAGAAAGGAAAATTCCAAGGAAGAATACCGCCGATGACCCCGATGGGTTCCCGAAAGAGAAAGATGTTTTCCCCCGGGCGGTCGCTTGGAATGATTTCTCCTTCGATCCGCCGTGCCCACTCGGCCATGTAATCGATATAGTCCGCGGTAAAGTTCACCTCCACCTCTGCAAGGCCAAGGGTTTTGCCCTGTTCTTCAACAATCGTTCGGGCGAGAAAAGCGACATTTTGACGGAGCTTTGCCGACACTTGTCGCAGAAGGTTTGCCCGCTCGATGGCTGGACGCCTCGCCCAAGCGGGTTGGGCCGCATGGGCAGCATCAAGGGCCTTCGCAAGATCCTCCGCAGTTGATTCGGGCACGCGGGAGATGCTTGCGCCGGTGGAAGGGTTGTTGACTTCCAGGAAGGCATCACCTGAAGAGGGTTCCCAGCGGTTATTGATGAAGTTCTGGTAGGTTTTCATATGGCTATGTGGGGCGGCTTGGAGGGCAGAATTCCCAAAACTCCCTTAGTCTTCAAGCCGCACGATGCAATGGAAATAAAAAACGGGCCTCAGAGGTACTGAAGCCCGTTTTTCAAAAAAAAGACGCCGCCTTAGGAAATCTTTGCGCGGGTGTTTTTAAGGGCTTGGGCGGATGCTTGCAGTGCTTGGAGTTCTTTGGGCCACAGTTCCAGTTCGATGTGTTTGAGGACACCGGCACGGCCGACGACGGTTGGAACGCTGATCGAAACGCCACGGATCCCGTAGGCCCCGTTTATTTGACTTGAGACGGGAAGGATGTGACGGCGATCGAGAGCGATGCAGTCGATGACCTCG
>CALAPX010000257.1 GCA_937888355.1 uncultured Spartobacteria bacterium | reverse complement strand
CATGGAGATCCTGTATTTGTAAGGATTCCTGATCGTGACGGGATCGATTGTGCAATTGATAACGTCCATACAGCGTTAAGGAGCGGTAATGAGGAACTCCTTACACTTGCGATCAATATTCTCTCCGAGAAACTTTGGCGGCCGATTGCCGCTCATATTCCGGAAACCATAAAACGCTTGGTATTTTGCCCTGAGGGGAAGCTTAATTTCGTTTCATTTGCAGCACTGCCGGATGACGCTGGTGCATTTCTTTGCGAAGAGTTTCAAGTCAGCTACGCCGCCACAGCAAGAGATCCGGCTCCTGTTGATAAGGCTACTCGTATGCAGTCGATCGCCATTTTTGCTAATCCAGACTTTGACAACTCCGGGGAGAAGTCCTTTGCCGATAGGTTTGCCATGCGCGCAGCTGAGGTGTCGGCATTCGGGCAAATTCGCCTCCCCGCTTTGCCTGGCTCGGAGAAGGAGTCCGAATTTTTAGAAAATGAGGCTCGCTCCCATGGTTGGACAACGCGTGTGTTTCTTGGAAGGGATGCCACGGAGAAAATGATCCGCTCGTTGCATGATGTGGATATCCTTCATCTTGCAACGCATGGTTTTTATTTGCAGCCGTCTGGCGCCCCCCCAGAGGGTTCTCGTGCAATTCATCTTGAGCCAAAAACCCAAGGGGAAGCGGCTTTTGCTCAACTTAATGTCGAGATCAATCCCATGAAGGCCAGCGGCATTGCCCTTTCCGGTGCCCAAGCAACATTCACATCATGGAGGGAGGGGACCGCTCCTGATCCTGAAAATGATGGTATTCTTACAGCTGAAGAAGTGGCCTGCCTGAACTTGGAAGGGACGTGGCTGGTAAGCTTGTCGGCTTGTGACACAGGGATCGGGTTCGTGCGATCCGGCGAGGGTGTCTTTGGTTTGCGCCGGGCATTTATTCAAGCGGGGGCAAGAAATCTTCTGATGACACTATGGCCGGTGCGTGACACCATCACGGCAGGTGTCATGGCTGATTTCTATGCACAATGTCTTTCTTCCGGGGATCCTTCACGCTCGCTTTCTCTCACGCAACGCAAGTGGTTGGTGACACTTCGCAAGGAACAAGGATTGCTTGCAGCAGTGAGGGATGCCGGGGCCTTTGTGTTAAGTTCACACCGGCCCGGTGCAGGCTCAAATTGAGTGCCTGAAGGCGCCGCCGCATTTTACTCTCAAGGTCAAAGTCACTTGGAGGGGAATGAGCTCACAACAATATAATCCGTGCCCCATCGCCTGTTTGGCTTCTCAGTGTCCACTGTAGCGGATATCGCGGAATCAATGCCCTCAACAATAATCCCCCTAGTGACGACTTGAAACGGTGACGAGGAGGTAGTGGGTGGAATCTTTTTAGCAATCTGCATGTGAATTTCAGTAAGGCTTGAACAGGCGATGACCTCAACGACATCCGACCCAAAGGGTGGACCGATTCTCAAATTGAATTTGCTCGAGGAGGCTGGAATTTCGATGGTTTCATTGGCTTTTAATTGCGTGCTGCGGTGCCATCGGTTTGGGAATAGAACCACGGAATTACCATCGCTTTGGTGGCATAAGACAGTGATGTGGCAGTCTTCATTGCTTCGAACAAGAAACCCAATCGGTTCGCCATCGACATATGCTCTTTTGCCGTCAAGGGTCTGAATCCCAACTTGAAAATCGGATGGAATTTTTTCAAGACGATCGGTGATGACTTGCTTGTAGGTCTGCTCACTCAATTTGAGATTTTGAGGTTCAATCACTCCCTCTTGGCCAGGGGCACAGGCATACGCTCCGAAACGTTTTTGAAGAGCAGATGTAGGAACTTGGAACTTTGTGTTTTCAATTGATCCATGATCAAGCATGGTCACTTGTGCATTCACTTGGACACCGTTTGAGGTGTTATAGAAACGCCCACGGACGATTGCCGACAAATCTGATGTGAGCGAAGGCTGCACCACGATGTCAGGTTGAAGGGATTTTGATGAAAGGGCGCCGGACTTTGCCATTTCAGAGATTTCTTGGCGCGAAACCACAGCAACCATACCGGAGCGTTCGAGTTCTGAACGGAGGTCCTCTTCCAATACCGTTGAAAGACGCGATTGCATGTCTGTTTCGGCATAGTTGAAGTCCCCCACGGCGATTTTGATTTTCTTTCCATCCACTCGTTGCTCGATTCCCGCAATCATTCTGAGAATGAATTCGGTGTTGAAAAAAGGCTCAAGTTTTCGGGGAGAACTTTCCAATGTTTTCGCGGAAAGCGATGCCGTGGCGAGTGCCAGGCCGCAGGCAAGCACTTCCATGGGTGCAATGAAAAATCGGACTCTCCTAGGCAACATCATTTCTTTAGTATTCCTAATAGATATCGTTGTCCCATATTTAAAAGTGTTTGAAATAGTCAACTCAACATCCCGTACATGAGAGGAGATCGATTCCTTGGTGCGGGATAGTCTCCAGCACGCCTTGAATCCCATTTCATGAAATCCTCAATTCCACATGTTTTTCGGGCGGTTCTCCTGCCAAATCTGTGCGTGGCGATTGGGGTCTACTTGGCTGCATGGGGTTCATCACTTCTCTTTCGTAACGGGGGTGAGGCAATTTCTACGGTATGGCCGACTGGTGGGATCGCCCTGGCGGCAGTCCTGTTGCTTGGGTTCAAGGTTCTTCCAGGAGTGTTTATTCCTCTTTGCGTCAGTAGTGTGACGGCGGGCAATCCGTTGCTTTTTTCACTGCTGGGTCCAGCAGGTGTTGGCCTTGGTGTCTGGTTGGGCGCATCTTTGCTGATAAGATTCCGGTTTGATACGGCAATGTCCTCGACGCGTGACATTCTGATGCTCGCAGGTGTGGGGTCTATTTTCCCAATGGGAATCGCAGGTCTTTGGATTTCCCTAAGCCTCTTGGCGGCGGGTCTTATTGGAGTGACTCAATTGCTTCCAGTTGCCGGCATCTATTGGACGGCAAATGCTGCTGGAGTTTTGATTTCCGCTCCTGTTGTCCTGCTTATGGCCTCCCGCAGGGTTTTTTTAAGTATCCCGGAAGTGAAGGCCTTCTTGATTTGTGTGATCCAAGTGGGACTTGTGGCAGTCACTTCATGGGTTGCTTTTTCGGGGGTTGGCTCATCTCTTGTTTCATTTGAGGGACTGGCCTATTTGCCATTTCCTTTTGTTGTTTGGGCAGCCCTCAGCGGGGGACTGCCAAGTGCATCGATCTCTGTCGTTGTGGTTGTCCTGACTGCGGCGGGATTCACAAGCCGGGAACTGGGGCCTTTCTCTTCTGATGTCGCGCTGGAGACCTTTTGGCAATCGGAGGTATTTATCGCTATTATTGCCTCCACAGGACTCTTGATCG
>CALAPX010000256.1 GCA_937888355.1 uncultured Spartobacteria bacterium | reverse complement strand
ATTCTAGCCGGAGGCGAAAGAAGGCTAGGTCAGGGGCGGGTTTCCAAGGGGACCAATCCCCATACCTCCAAAGCAAGGCGTGGAGGTATAAATTATCCTGCCAGAGGCGTAATTAGGATAGCGCGGGAGGAGTTCAGTGGGCGCAATCCCCATACCTCCAAGTTTTATGGTCAAAGGCGGGAGGAGTTAGGTGGAAGGCACTAACGGTTGCAAAATTGCAGAATCCTTTTCTACCTTTTCCCTGTACCCTTCCACCCAAATGAAAACCCACGCAGATGCCGCACCCGCGTCGCGGCCATCCTCATGGAAATCTCCGAAACTTGGGAATCCGGATCCTTTCTCCGTTGACTCGGGGAAATGCCGCTTGCGCATCGTCAGAAGTATGTCAGATTATTTTTTTATGAAGGGAACTCTTAATCCAATGAGAAATCTGCCCCCACCCGCTGCTGTTTTTAACGTTTTGTTAGGCTCTGCCTGCCGCCTTTTTCTTTTGATTGGAGCTATTGCTCTTGGCACGGGATTGATTCATGCGGGCGACCAAAAAAATGTTTTTTCCGGTAATTTTAGCAAAGGCCATCTCGATGGCTGGACCGCCCCCCCGACTGTTGTGGCGATTTCGGGCAAGGGGTTGGAGTCCATTGGGCCACGTGGCTTCGTAACACGTCGGCTGGAGCGTCCAACCGGGAAGAAGGGAAGGTGGGTTTACAAGGCCAAGGTGTGGCCCAAGGGGAAGGGCGGTCACATTATAATCGGGTTTTTTCCTCAAGAAGATGGAAGGGCTAAGTGCGGGCTGTCAGTGGTGATCCACAGCGCCGGCGGCGTATATCTCTTCAGCGGCCCGGGCCACGCGCCGTTCGAGGGCGGAAATCTTGCGGGACAGCTAAAGGGGGTCCCGCCCCAAGAAATCGGAAAGCTGCCGTATTCTCTCGAGTTGGCCTATGACACAACCTCCACTACGGCGACACTGACTATTAATGGAAGTGTCGTCGCCTATGACATGCTGACGGCTTACGGTGGAGTTGTAGGAACCCCCCCGCCGGAAGAGTCCTTTGCTTATGCCGGGATTATTTTCACCGAACAGAATGAGCCCAAAGACGGCGGTCGTGTAGAAAGTGCCTCGGTGGAGTGGGTGCCCTCGCGTTAGGTTTATTGCCATGCGGCATTCCCCGCTCATGTGGATTCCCGGAGAGTCCTCCGGGAAAACCGTCTCGGCTGCGAAAGGTCGGCCCGGCGGCTTTACCCTCGTCGAAATTCTCGTGGTCATCGCGATCATCGGCATCTTGGCGGCCCTGCTTTTTCCCTCTGTAAAAAAAGCGATTAGCTCGGGAAATTGCGCCAAGTGCATTGGCCAGATGCGGCAGATCGGGTCCGCGATGCAGGCTTATTGCAATGACAACCAGGGGCAGTTGCCGAGAAGAAATTCCCCGATATGGGACATGCAGATCATGAAATACCTTGACCAGTCCGGCTACAACTTCGAGGGCGTCCCCCCTTCGGGGCTCCCCACGAACGTCCTGTGCTCGGCCGCCAAGCTTTTCAAGTGCCCGGCGGACAACGGAGCACGCCCGGCCGGAAGGTATCCCCGGAGTTACTCGATATTCCAGTGGACCTTTAATGGTGGGGGCGCCTACTCGCAAACGGCCCCCGTCGATACCCCGGTGCGCCTTCAGCAACTCCAGGCACCTTCGCGCTCCGGAATCCTTGCCGAGTGCCCTGCTCCCTTTCCGGCTGGCGGCGCCGTCGGCAACGTGCTTGGCCATGGTAATTATTTTGCCCACACGGTCCGCTACGATTGGTCTGATATCCATGACAGAAAGTCCAACATCCTCTTTGCGGACTGGCATGTGGAAACCGTTCCACAGCGTCCCGGGGAAACCTCCATCAAATTCGCTGGGCGCTACAGTCCTCCCGAGAGCACGATTGCCATCAACAATCCACCCACACCGTGACCATGCCGCTTTTCCTTGCCTCCCTTTTGTCCGTCCTGCTCCCTCTGGCAAACCTCTTTGGAGAAGCGTCCGACATCACATCGTTTCAGGTTCCCGGCGATGAGGGCGTCGCCCGGTTTCTTAACGAGCACACGCGTGAGCACTTTGAGAAGCGGCCAATCAACCGCCCGGCCACCTTTCACCTCCCGTATCTGGCGATCAGCGACAGTTGGCTGAATGCCTCGCGTCGGGACGACGGGCGTGCGATCCAGCAGCACCTTCGCGAGTGGCTGCTCACGACGAAGCTCTCCCCCGAGGGCTTCGTGCACACGCATCAGCACCTCTCCGACGCCTGGGATTGGGGATGGCCGTTTCCGTTTTGGAACCAGGTGACTTCTGGCGGCTCCCGAATGTGGGGGTACTACTTTTGGGAAAAATCCCCGAAATATCGTCCAGGGCTGTTCCATTTTTATCCCATGCTCTTCGAGAAATTCGGAGGGGAGGCCGCCATGGCCCAGTGGAAGTTCGATGGGATGGCGCCAACAGCCCGAAGCGGAAAGACATGGAAGGAATTCCAGATCAGCGGGAAGGGTGCGACCCTCACCGGGCCCGGCACGGGGGTTCTTCTGGCCAAGGGCGCGCCCTTGCTTCAGATCCGCTGGAAATTCGAAGGCCTTCCGACGAAGGCTCCCTTCGAGGCGAGGATCGATTGGCGGCGGGTGGGCGAGGAAACATTCTCCCCTGATCGCTCTCTGGCCTTCCTGGTCTCGCCGGAGGATCTTTCCGGGGATACCGGCATGATCCATACAACGATTCCGGTTCATGAGCATCCTCTTTGGACGGACGAGGTGCGCGAGATCCGGATCACCCTTCCGCCGCAGACCCAGGGGGCGCTCGTGCGCATGGACTCGATTTTTCCGTCGGTCGACACCCGCCACCAAGTCAACAACGCGCTTTTTATCTCGGCGGCATGGGATTATTTCCGGTGGACGGGCGACACGGATTTTCTGAAAAAAATCCTGCCCCGTTGCGAGCTGGCGCTTCAGTTCCAGATGAAGGAGTTGGGGGCCGAAAAACTCCACCTCATCCATGTGCCCTGGCCCGGACATTCCGGCATCAGCGGCATCGGACGCTCTGCCAAAGGTGAGGTGACCGTGAATCCCGGGCAAGGGCTCGGGGGGAATTACTGGGATCTTCTCCCTTTTGGCGGTGACGATTTTTTTGCCACGCTCCACTACTACCAGAGCCTGCTCGCGGTCGCGGGCTTGCGCGAGGCGGCCGGGCCTGATGGCGGGTTGACTCCTGCGGAGTTGCGGAAGGAAGCGGCGGCGGTTGCCGAAGTCGCCAATCGCGTCTTCTGGAGTTCGGAGACCGGACGTTTTGTGGCCTGCGTGGCGGCGGATGGGACCCGGCCGGACTTCGGCTACTCCATCCCGAACCTCGAGGCCATCGCCAGTGGGATGGCCAGCCAGCCGCACGCCGTCTCCATTTTTGACTGGCTCGATGGCCGTCGGCTGGTTGGCTCGGACACCTCGCAAGGGGCAGATGTTTATCGCTGGCGATTTGGCCCCAGGGCGTCCACAAAAAGAAACACCGAATGGTATAAGTGTTCGTGGATACATTCCGCGACGATCAAATGGGGCGGACAGGTCCAAGACGGCGGGGCCGTGCTCGGCTTCAGTTACTACGACCTGTTGGCCCGCCTGCGGATCCTGGGACCGACCGACGCCTGGAAGAGACTGCAGGCGATTTCCGACTGGCATCGCGAGGTCATGAACGCCGGCGGATACCGGAAATACTACGCCGATCCTGCTCGGGGAAACACGCTCCAAGGTGACAACACCGCAGGCGGGATCGGGATAGATGCGGAATTTTTTGAGAGCAGCATGCTCCCGGCAGCGGTACTCAGCGGGTGGATGGGTCTCGCTCCTGACGGTAAGCAGCTCTTCATTTCGCCGAAACTCCCGGAGGGGGTTGATTCGCTCGGCGTGAAAAACCTCCGCGTGCTCGGCTCGCTCTGCCAGGTGACCGTCTCGGGCAAGACGGTGGAAATCACGGCGGCAGAGGGGTCCTCCGTCCCGCCGGTCGTTCTGCCTCCCGGATGGAAAATCACAAAATCGGCTGACAAAAAATCCCTGACCGGAATACTCCCCTGACAGTGCCCAACAGACTTCCGCTCAGAACTAAGCTGGCCTGGGGCATCGGCGGTGTCGCCGACAACCTGATTCCCAATGTCCTCGCTGCACTGGCCCTCCCGATTTACAACCTGCTCTTCGGCCTGGACGTTGTGCTCATCGGCATCGCGCTCGCCATCCCCCGATTTCTGGACGCGCTCGTCGATCCCTACATGGGAAACATTAGCGACCAGGCCCGCAGCCGATGGGGTCGCCGCAAGCCCTACATCGTGCTTGGAGCGACTCTTTGCGCCGTCCTGCTACCATTTTTTTGGGCGCCGGTTTTCGGAAAATCCGAGACCGCGCTTTTTCTTCAACTCCTCCTCCTCGGCTGTGTCTATTCGTTTTCCTACACCGTCTTTGTCATCCCCTACACGGCGCTCGGATACGAGATCACGCCGGACTACGATGACCGGACCCGGCTCCTGGCCTGGAGGATGTATCTGGGCCTGCTCGCTGGCCTCACGATCCCCTGGCTCTACAAGTTGACCTTTGTCACAGAGTTCGGTGCCACCCAAGAAAAAGCCGTGCTCGTGCTCTCGTGCCTGGTCTCGGTGGTGATCTTTGCCACCGGGGCCGCTCCCGGGTTTCTCGTCCGCGAGCATGTGCCCAAGGAAATGGAGGAGAAGCTGACGTTTTGGACGAGCCTGCGCACCGCGATGCGCAACCGTCCGTTTGCCCTGATCCTCACCGGCTATTGCGCCGTCCTCATCGGGCTTTTCACCGTCAGCTCGCTGGCCCTCTATCTAAATATTTTTCTCGTCTGCGGGGGCGATAAGCAGCAGGCCGCCTATTATGGGGGTTTGGCCGGCATGGCGTCGGCCTTTGGCTCCTATCTTGGGCTTCTCGCCGTCTCCAAAGTGGCCGGGCTCCTGGGTAAAGGGGTCGCCATGACCACAGCGCTCAGCCTCGCTGTGGTCGGTTTTCTCAGCCTCTTGGTGACGCTCACCCCGAGGGCTCCCTACTTCCAGCTGGTGTCCTTTTTTATTCAGGGATTCGCCTTGCAGGGCGCGTGGCTGATGGTCAGCTCGATGGTGGCCGATGTTTGCGACGAGGACGAGCTGGAAACCGGCCGACGCCGGGAGGGGATCTTCAGCGCGGTCACCAGCTTTGTCCAGAAGCTCCTGCTCTCGCTGACCGCGCTCACCGGCGGCGTCGTCCTCAAGCTCTGCGGGTATCAGGACAACGTGACCCCCTCCGATGCCACCAACACCGCGATGAAGCTCACCTTCATCCTCATCCCTTCGCTCACTCTCTTCGTCGCCATCCTCATTTTCCGGAAGTATCCCATCACGCGGCAGAGGGCCGAGCGCACACGCGCACTGCTGGCGGAGCGGCTCGCCGCGCCGTCGCCTTAGCCATGCCCAATCCAAAATATGTCTGGCGGAAACGATGTGCCGCCCAGTAGCCTGAAATCACCATGAAAAAAACCCATCGATTTTCCTCCATGTTTCGCCCCCGCGCCTTGGGCCTCCTCATCCTGCTGTTCTTCGTCTGCGGCCGGGTGGCGGCAGCCTCGGCTCCGCCAAATATCATCGTCATTGTCACCGATGATCTGGGCTACGCTGACCTGGGTGTCCAGGGAGCTGTGGAGGACATTCGGACGCCCAACTTGGATGCGATGGCGAAAGAGGGAATTCGATGCACGTCCGGCTACGTCACCGCCCCGCAATGTAGCCCCTCGCGGGCAGGGCTCCTGACCGGCCGCTACCAGCAGCGGTTGGGAATCGACCAGATCCCGGACATGCCGCTTCCCCTTAACGCGGTGACAATTGCCGAGCGCCTCCGCCCGGCAGGTTACACCAGCGCGATGATCGGCAAATGGCACCTCGAGCCCAATGAGGTCACCCGAAAATGGATGCAGGAAAACGGGATCGAGAAGCTGGCCCCTAAAGACGTCATGCCCTTTTTCCCCGCGGCTCAGGGATTTGATTTCTACTACAAGGGCGAACTCAACCGCTACTACGCGAACTATTCGCTCGATGGGACTCCGCGCGAGCCGGGATGGGTCAACCAGTCCCGGTTTCGGGTGGACGTGCAAACCGATGCCGCCCTCGCGTTTATCGACCAGCACCATCAAGGGCCTTTCTTTGTTTATCTCAACTACTTCGCGCCGCACACTCCGCTTGAGGTCCCACCGGCATATCTTAAGCCCGAGTGGAAAAACCTTCCTCTCCGGCGGCAGGCAGCGCTTTCGATGATAGCCGCTGTGGATCACGGAGTCGGTCGCCTCGGCGAGCGGCTGTCCGCCTTGGGCCTCGACAAAAATACCTTAATTTTCTTTACCAGTGATAATGGGGCTCCGCTTCATGGTTTCCGCGACTCTCCGCTCAACACCGACCCCGGAGGGTGGGACGGTTCGCTCAACACCCCTTTGAACGGAGAGAAAGGGATGCTGGCCGAGGGTGGCATCCGGGTGCCGTTCCTCATGCAGTGGAAGGGAAAACTTCCGGCCGGGATGACCTATCAGGCGCCCGTCTCCACGCTGGATATTGCGGCCACCGCCAACGCGGCGGCAGGTCTCCGCGCGGACCCGCAACTCGATGGGATCAATCTCCTCCCCCTCCTCGAAGCGGGCGCCAAGCCGGCGGAGCGCACTCTGTTCTGGAGGTTTATGTCCCAGACCGCCGCCCGTGAGGGGGATTGGAAATATCTCCGCGTCGGCGATGGGCATGAGTTCCTCTTCAACCTCCAGAATGACCCCGGCGAAAAGAACAACCTGGCAGCCTCACAGCCCGCCAAACTGGACAGGCTTCGCGCCCAAGCCCTCGCGTGGACGCAAGAACTCACCCCTCCCGGGTTCCCGACCAAACCGCCGAACCCGCAGGAAGCCGTATGGTTCCCGCAATACTTCGGCGTGAAAATTGGCGGTCCCCCTTCTAAAAAATAGGGAAAGCTCATTCGGGTCCGCCGCTGGATCCCCCACCGCTCGGGCGGCTAGATCGAGGCCTCCCAGCAGCGGCAATACTGTTTCTTTCAGAGTTTCAGCCAAAGATTTGCGCAGATTATTTACAAAGTGCTGTCTGTCAGTTATCTATGCATTTTATATGTGAAAATCTGCGTCCATCTGCGGCCCATTCGTTTCTGCTAAACCCGAAAAGGGGAGGAGGCCTGCGCCACTCGTTCTGCCCATGCCCAGAGACGGTATACAGACGGCCTTGCTTCGGGAGTAGTTCCAGATCTCCTGAGGGGGGGGCTCCTCACGGACAAATGGGTTTTGGTAAAAATCGTCAGAATATTGTCAGATTTTTTTTGACAATTCGCGAACTAGTGATATATTGCAACAGTTATGAGTAAGCAGATGTTAGCCTCATTGCCTCGCTACCTCACAATTTTAGATATGAAAACCCGTCTATTCCGCACCCTCCGCTCCACCGCCCGCCTTTCCTTACCGCTCACTTCCGCCATCATTGCGCTCCTTACTTCGCACTCTGCCATAGCCGGCAATATTTGGGACGGCGGTGGCGGCACTGGCTTCTGGAATACTTCAGCCAACTGGAACTTGGATACACTTCCGTCCACAGGAGCCCCGCTGACCTTCGTCGGCAATGTCCAGAATAATACGACCAACAACCTCGCGGCCGTGGATTCATTTTTTACAGGGATTGTTTTCCAGAACAACGGGACTGTGAATAATACAAATGCCTTCACCTTGGCAGGAAACCGCATCACCCTCGGCGGCAACATCGTCACCGCTGCGAATACCACAGGCACGACGATCACGGACACGATCAGCCTTGATATAATTCTCAATGCAAACTCCCTCATCTATACGAGACAGCTATCAGACTCCGTCCAGCACAACCTAACCATCTCTG
>CALAPX010000255.1 GCA_937888355.1 uncultured Spartobacteria bacterium | reverse complement strand
TCGAGTGCCTGTGACTTCGCAACCCGTTCCAACCGGATCTGCCATTCGACCACGCCTCTTCCTCTGGCCCGCAGTCTGGCTCTGCGTTTTGATTCTGCTGGTCAATTTCATTTACGTGTTCCAATCCGCAGGTGCCCTTGTCTATTTCAAGGGAGCCGATGAAGAAGGGCGGGTGAGAAATGCCATTCGATACTGGAATGCCGGGCTGGGCAGCCCGATCCGTCACACGCCCTTCTTTCACGCTCTTTTTTGGATCGCACCTGTTGATGTTCTTCGTCCTTTCCGGGGTGAGCAATCTCTGGATTGGACTTGTTCTCACACTCCATTTCCAGTGTACAGTCAATACACGCGCAAATCCGACCTACACACATCTGGCAATGACATTTTTTCTGGCGGAGTTGCCGCTTGTTCTCTGGAACAGGAAGTATGTCGGGTGGGCGTTCGGCGCTCTCCTTCTGGGGGCCATGGTCCGCGGAGAGCTGGTTGATGACATTCCCTAAACCGCATTATCTGGTGATGGGTATTCCGATACCGTACGTTAGGTTGGCTTTGTTGCTGCAAAGGTGTGTGTTCGTCTCGATAACTGCTTCCTCCAAGCTCTTTAGGATGTTGGGAAAATGAAGCCGCTCGATCTTCTACTCCAGCGCATACGCATGCAAAAAGCCTCGGCACATATTCCGGATGGGGCGTCCGTGCTCGACATCGGCTGCGGCCAGGGGGAGTTGTTCGACTACCTCCGCGGGCGCATTGGTCCGAGCGTGGGCATCGATGAGGAAGCAATTGATCGAGAGACGGTCGATGGGCATCAGCTCCAGCGCGGACAATTCCCGGAAGATCTGAGAGTGCCGGTGCAGTTTGACACAATAACGATGCTCGCTGTCGTTGAGCATCTGCCGCAGCAAGCTCTCGAATCTCTGAGCAGGACGTGCTCCGAACTCTTGAAGGAACGGGGGGTGATTGTCATTACTGTACCATCCCCTCTTGTCGATCACATTCTGGTGATACTCCGATTCCTGAAGCTGGTTGACGCAGAAACTCTTCACCAGCATCACGGATTTGTGCCAGGAAGCATCCCGGGCTTGTTTTCGGGAAAAGAATTCACCGTTGAACGGATGGAAACCTTCGAGCTCGGGCTGAATAATCTATTCGTTATCCGGAAGCGGGCCCGCACATGATAAGTCCGAAGGAACAAAGCACCTCCTCACTTCGGCCTATGAATTTCCCATTGCCCGGAACTCAGAAATCCAACGCTTGACTTCGCCATGACCTCAATTGTTGTTTCACTCGGTCTTGTTCTCGTCTCCGTCGTTGCAGGCGCGCCGCCCAGTCTCTATTTCCTCTCGCCTGACAAGCGCAGTTCGTCCTCTGGCGCGAAATTCTTCTTCCACTCGGTTGTGCTCGGATTCAGCGTCGTTAACTTTGTGATTTTTCTGGTTACGCTATGGCAGAACACAGGGTCGGATGCCGTTGTGCTTCTGCTTCTGAGCGTGAGTCTCGTTTTGCTCTGATTTGCTCGGGGCAGGTTGCGTTCGGTTTTTGAACAAAGCGATTGGCTCGATCTGACATTCGCTCTCCTGCTTCCCGTTGCCGCCGCGCATGTTCTTGTTCCAATCATTGCCGGGATGTGGAAAATGGCCTATGCAACCGGAGCCGATGCGTCGCGGTAGCACATGGTGGTCAACTATTTCAGAGGCAACGTCTTCGAATACTGGAAAACGACGGGCGTGACATTGCGCTGACGCTTGGGTGAGCGGCCGCTTCAGAATGTCTCGGGTGCGATCATCGCGTCCCTCTTTCGGACGAACCCTGCCATTGCGTATTCCGTTTCCTGCGCCATGGCGATGATGATGTCGGCGGTTTCCTTCATCCCGCTTCTTGAAAGCTTCCCTCCGCTGCGAACAAGAAAAGGGCGATACATGACCTGGGCGGTCATACTCCTGTTCTTCGGGTCATTCACGAGCATCTTCTATACGAACCGCACCACTCACCATTTCTCGGTTTACCACGTGCCACCAAACATGTGCTTCCTCGCCATCGAGGACAAGGGATTCCGAAGGCTCCTCTAGTTCATTCTTTGAGCATACTTCTGGCGTACTACTACTTAATCCGTTTCACACTGAATTTCCTGGGAATTGCCTTTGTCTGCCTCTTTTTTCAGTGGATTGCCCGCCAGACTAAAACCACGCAAACCGAGTGGGCGATTCCCAGTCAAACCAGCGCCTCAAACATTTTCCTGGCATACGATCTTTCGGTCAGGCGAAGTCGTCATTAAAGAATTACCCTAACCCTATTTTCTGTTCCCATATCCTTAAACAGAAACCCTTGGGTCGCCAAATCCCTCGTTTCTGTCTTCCTCCTTCTAGTCGAGCAATTCGGCCATCGCTCCTGCCGACGGTCTGTGCTAAATATAGCTGTGCAGTTGCAAAACCTTACTCTACAGAAAATAACCGCATTCGGGATTTTCCTGGGCGGGTGTGTGTTAGCTATTTACGCCGCCAAAGAGACCGCTGCGGGCAATACACGAACCCTTATTCTCATTTTTGCCGCCATCGTTGGCGGCATCTTTGTTATTAACTTAAAGGAAAACTTCTGGCTTATCCTCCCTGTCGGACTCTCTCTCAACCTCCCCACTATCCCCCTCGGCTTCCGCCAAATCAGCTCTCAGGAGCTGGCTATCGCGCTGGCTACACTTCTTTTTATTCTTCGGATTTGCATGCATAACCAGCCGATCAAGCTCCGCCCCATCTGGTCTTGGCCTATCTTTTTCTACCTAGCCTGCGTCGCTCTTAGCTTCACTCTCCGCCCCGTCGGCCTATGGGCCTTCGGCTCCAATAGTGGCGGAGCCCGCTTCTACGTCCAGATCGCGATGGCTTTTTCTGCTTTTCTGATCCTTAGCAGTATTGTCCCCAAGGAGCGCCATCTTAAGTTTATTCTCATCTTCTGCCTTCTCGGCAATCTGATCACCGCTGGCTGGAACATTCTTTCCTACTTTTTATTTCCTGCCTTTACCTGGCTCGTCACCGCTCCAACCGCCTTTGCCGAGGAAGAAAGTTTCTATACTTGGCATCAGGCTCTTTCTCAAGTCTCCCTCCCTGTCTACACCTTTATTTTAGTCAGCATGCCCTTCCAGCGCCTCCTTTCTG
>CALAPX010000254.1 GCA_937888355.1 uncultured Spartobacteria bacterium | reverse complement strand
GCCCGGGATTTCTGGGGTCATCGGTTTGCTCCAAGAAGGTGATGATCTGCCCAACCATCCAATCAAGCGAATCCAACATGGCGGCATAGTAGGGGTTGTTATGCCCCAATTTCCCCGCATTCAACGGATCGGGATGATTCGGCACCTCGTATCCCATTTTTTTGCAGTAGTGTTCGAAGCGGGCCCGATCCCGCGATCCAAAAGGACCGTGGACCATGAAGGTGCAGAAATTCAGGAAAAATGGTTCGCCTTTATTTTTCCGCATGAAGCCAATGGCCAGGTCCAGAGGCTTGTCAAATGGACGCCCCTCGTCATTGAGTTGATACGGGTCGTCCGGTGAATCAGTGGCAAAATCCGAGATACGATCCGGCTTCATTTTCGACCAGATGCCAAAAAATGAATTGCGTTTGCCGTCCTTCGGATTCCAAAGCTCCGCATCGTTGTAGATTTTGGCTGTGCGTTTTTGGTTGGCTGTTGGGACTTCCGTGAACCCAAAGTCAAATCCCAGATCCGGCGGAAAGGGGTACCCTTCCGACTTCCCTCCCAAGTGCCACTTTCCCACATGCCCGGTAGTGTAGCCGGCTTTTTTCAGCACTTTGGCGACTGTTGGAACATCCTTCGACAATCCATAGTTATAAAACGGGCTCAGGTACTGGGCGTTATTGGAAATCGGACGCGGAAGGCGCCCGCCCATCACGTGGTAAACGCCTGTATTGGCCGGATATTGCCCTCGTAGGAAAGCCGCCCGCGAGGGCGCACATGTGGGAGCCGGGGAATACGCTTGGGTAAATCGGCGCCCAAGTTGGGTGAGTCGATCCAAATTGGGCGTTTCGTAGATGGCGTTTCCATCAATTTTGTGACTAGCGATATCCTGCCAACCAATGTCATCTACAAATATATGAACGATATTTGGCTTGGGGGCATCCGCCTGCTGGGTCGCCGCCTCTGCGATAAAAATCTGAGCAATGGATAAAACAATCAAAACCAAGTGTCGCATGGGGAGAGTTTATAAAATACCCCACGCTTGAACACCCCCTTTTTAGAGGGTGGTTTATTGCGTTGATTGCGCTATTTCATGACTGACTCACGGCCTATTCCTTGCTGTAAATCATGTTGGCATTTCTATTTGGTACAGTAGCGATGCCCTTAATCCCTTACAGAACGGGCTGATAAACGCCAAAGCGTAACAGGGCGCGGTATCGACCACCGACACCAAAGCCCCTCACTGTAAATTGTTGAAATTTCCATGAAACGACACTTCCTCGCTATTGCGGCGCTCATCCCGCCGCTCCTCACCTCGATCCACGCCGCCGCCCCCGAGACCACGATTCCGGTGCCTTCATACCTGAAAAAGTTCATGCCGAGCAGGCATCTTGAAAAACTTGAAGAAGCCAAATCCGGGTCTTTCGAGTGGGTCATGCTGGGGGACTCAATCACCCACAATTGGGAGAAGGACTACGCTCAAACAATTGGTCAATACTCGGTGCTGAACCTTGGGTTTGCCGGGGATCGCACGCAGAACGTCCTGTGGCGCTTGCAGAACGGCGCCGTGGACGGCCTGTCACCGAAACTGATCACACTCCTCATCGGCACGAACAATGTCCACGGGGACAAGCACTACGACCCCTACCCCCCCGAAGAAATCTTCCAAGGCATCGAAAAGATCGTCAGCGAACTGCGGAGCCGTCTCCCAGAATCACAGATCGTTGTGTTCTCTATTTTTCCGCGCAAGGAAGGGCCAGAAAATGATCGCGCCATGGCCGTGAACAAACTGCTGCCGGCGTTGGCCAACGATAAAAATGTCACCCACATCGACCTGAACAAAACCTTCCTTGATGAGCAGGGCCGACTGAACCAGGAACTCTATTCCAATGATGGTCTTCATTTGAATGCGGAGGGCTATGTCCAGTGGTTCGCGGCACTCCTTCCGATATTGGAAAATGCGGGCCTTACCAAAACCTCCCCGCAAAAAAGTGCTGTTTCAGACTCCAAGCCGCAAGAAGCAGCCATCGACCCCGCATCGACCATCTGGTTTAAAAATCCAGCGAAGGGATTCGACCAATCCCTTGTCCTCGGCAATGGACGGGTCGGCGCCATGATTTATGGCGATCCGGAGATGGAATCGATCGTGCTCAATGAAGAGTCCTGCTGGTCTGGCTCCCCTGCCGAAAACAATGTGCCGGGCGGGCACAAACATCTGCCGGAAATTCGTCGTCTTCTTGGTGAGGAAAAATACACAGAGG
>CALAPX010000253.1 GCA_937888355.1 uncultured Spartobacteria bacterium | reverse complement strand
TGGGCAATCCGGCATCCAAAATCGCCTGCCGGGCCCCATCAACATCATACGGAATCCGCCGAAGGTAAATCTCCGCGCTGTCAGTATCGTAAATACAATAAGCAGCTCTCCAATCACCATCACGGGGTTGGCCAACACTGCCGACATTCACAAGGTATTTTTCATTTTTTTTGAGTTGGAGGACATTGAGTTCCTCAATCCTCACGCGCCCGTCGCGGATATAGACTTTTGGCGTGTGGGTATGGCCGATGAAGCAAAGTGGCGTGCGTTGGTAGCTAAAGCTGGCTTCGGCATCGAGTTCAGATGTTACGTATCTCCAGCCGACAGGGGAATCGAGCGTGGCGTGAACGATCGTGAAATCCAATACCTGACGCTGCAACCGTAATCCGCGAAGCCATTCAATGTCTTCGGGAGATAATTTTCGTCTGGTCCAGTCGATGGCCTCCTCAGCCAATGGATTCCACTCTGGTGAGGTCTTCTCAAGACACACCTGTTCGTCATGATTTCCGCGAACGACAGGGCAATCCAAGGAACGCACAAATTCCACGCACTCGCGGGGATAGGCATTGTAGCCGACAATGTCTCCCATGCAGACGAATCGTTCGCATGAGTTTTCCTGCGCATCCTCCATGACCGCATGAAGCGCGTGCAAGTTAGCATGAATATCTCCAAAAATCGCAAATCGCATGAAAATCAGTTCTGGCCCGTCTCCGGGGTGGAGGGTGAGGATCCTATCCGCTCGGCCCGGGGAATATCCAGTTTGTTTTCCATTTCCCCCAACAGGTTGATGAGCGAGGGCAGTCGTTGGCTCTCGCCACGCTCGTAAAGACGCCTCAAATGCAGGTAGGCCTCACGCTCGCGTCCTGGACATTTTGCCATCTCGTATCCCGCAAAGCGGGCCGCGTAGGGGGGGGCATCGGGAAATTCCGATGCCTTCAGGAAGGCGTCTGCCGCAGCGCAGTGATTCTCAAGTCTATCCCGCTGGAGCATCCCCATTTGTAGATAGAGTTGATAGCGGTCAGGGTTGTTGGCTATGCCACGCTCGAGAAAATACCGACCCATTTCTTCGTATTCACGGCGAGCCTTCAGACGGAGAACCTCACTGCGTTGCTCCTCGTTTTGCATGGCTGCGATCGCGGCATTCCAAGCCATATGCCACGATGCCATGTCCCAATACATCAACGAGCGGGGCTGTAAAGTGGTGACAGTTTCAAAAATACCAGCCATGCGCCCCCATTCGGTGTTCTCCCAAGCAGTGTGGGCCTCGATCCAAAGAATTGCCGCAAGGGGCGATCGAAAGCCGCTAAGCGCGGCAAGAAATCCAGTTTGGCCGATCCGCTCACGCAGACCAATATCGAAACTTGTCGTACGAAAGTGCGCCTCGCTTGCGCTTCGCCCAATGAGCAGTTGTAAGGGGATCAGGGCGGCCCCGGAAACAACCAACACTCCAAAAGCAACAACAAGACGACGTTTCATTCCTACCGGCGGAGAGCCCGCTTAAAGTTCCCTCCCTGAAAACACAAAGGCGGCTAACGTGAAATAAACTGTGGTGTAAAGAAGCCCAAGCAGGGCGGTTTCAACAAACAATGTCATCGGTACCGCTGTTCCAGCAATAATGTCATCTGTCAGATTGAATGCCTGCAGATCCGGAAAGACCAGTGCCACGGCAGCCGCAAGGAGGCGCATCCACCATTCCGGATCGACTCCGGCCAGCCAATAATCGCGCGCGGTGGACTGCAGATGGCCTATGAAATAAACCGCAGCTGCCATGAGGATCGTAAAAATTGATGAGGTAGCGAATGAGGAAATGAAAAGCGTTAGTGAAGCCAGAAGCGCGGCTTTCAGAAAAATCACGATAATTCCGGGAATGAGATTCGCTTGAAATGTCGAGTCAGTGACCTCTTTTAGCGCCATGGCCAGTTCCTCTGCCGATGCATTTTGTAAATGCGCCCGGGTTTCAGCCAGAACTGAACTTTCCTGCATCCATAGAACCCCCAGAAACAACGCCGCCATGAGAAGAACTGCCACCGCCAAGAGAGAAAAAATACCTGTTAGTTTTCCAAGCAGGTAAAGCCAGCGCGGCACGGGTTTGGCAAGGATTGTGTAGATCGTGCGGTCTTCCATATCCTTGGGGAGAAAACCGGCTGTAGCGAGGATCGCCAACATGGAACTAAAGACAGACATCGCGCCAAGTGAGATGTCCTTGAGCATCTGGAATTGCTCTTGGAAAGACAGGCGCGCCATAAATGCGGAATTGCCGATGACCAGCAAAGCGAAGATCAAAAGAAAAAAGAAAACCCTCTGCCTGACTAGTTCGGTGAAGGTATTGCGACCAATGGCAATCAAGATCCGGAGAGCCTTCATTTTTGCCTCCCCCTCCGAGTTACTGTGAATACGGTTCCCACATCCCCACCAGAGAGAGCCATCTTCATCTGTTCGGATTTTCTGCCGTCGAGGATGTGCGACGAGATTCCGGCCTCGCAAGCGATCCGGATCGCCTCAAGCTTTGTCTGCATCCCTCCAACGGATTCAGCGCCCTTTTCGGGACGCACAAGATGGAAGGCATCGTCCATCCGCGAGACACTCGGGATACGGTGTCCGGTGGCATCCTGAAGACCATCCACACTGGTCAAGATCAGGAGCCGCGCTGAACAGACCAAGCGTGCTACCTCGGCAGAAAGGCGGTCATTATCTCCAAAGCGCAGTTCCTCCACGGCGACCGAATCATTTTCATTGATGACCGGCACGATCCCGTTCACCAAGAGACGGTCGATCGTATTACGGGCGTTTTGCCTCTGAGACATACTGTCGATATCGCCGTGAGTGAGTAAAAGTTGGGCGACATTGACACCGTGCTTGCGAAAGGATGCTGCGTAGAGCCGCATCAATTCAGGCTGCCCCGCTGCCGCGCAAGCCTGTTTGCCCGGGAGGTCATCCGGGCGCCCAGCAAGACCCATTACGCGCACTCCTGCGGCTATGGCCGCGCTGCTGACCAGAATGCAGTCATATTCTTTGCGCAAGACTGCGCATTCCGAGGCAATCCGCTTGAACTGGGCGGCATCAAGCGACTTTCCTGCAGGCCTGGAGAGCACACCGGTACCAAGTTTAACAACAATTCGAGGTTTCATGATGCGGCAATGATTTGTAGAAATCCACTCTCAAGCGCAAGAGGCTCGTGAACCCCTGCTGAAAGAAGGCGGCGCAGGCGCTCCAAGGCATCCATCCGCCTTAGGAGGCTTTTTGAACCATGCATTTCGGCAATACGGCGGGTAAGTTGGGGGCAATCCTGTGACGGAATCACGATTTGCCTCAAGGCGGCCGCAATCACTTCCCCCACGGCTCCCAGGCATTGTTCGCGCTCACGGATGATTGTCGCTTCGGCAGTGGCTTTGATTTGGTCTTCACGGGTATCCTTCCAGTTCCTGTCGATTGAGTCTCGGTATTGTTTAAGCTGGGCCTTGAGTTCGGCATCGAGCCCGCCAGTGATTTCCTCACGCATGGTCGACAAGCGTGCCTGCAGAAGGCGAGTGAAGCGGATTGCCGTTCCCGTGCCACCCTCTTCCAGGAGAGCCTCTTCAAACGAAGAAACAAGAGGCTCGATTCCTGCATCGCGCTTGGCAATTGAGGGGGACCGGAGGGGAACGGTCATGCACCGAGACAGGATGGTTGGCAGGACAGCTTCTCGAAGGGTGGTAGTCAGAATGACATGGCACCCCGCCGGAGGCTCCTCGAGCGTTTTCAGAAATGCATTTGCCGCCTGTGGTTGGAGGCGGTCGGCATCACAAATGATCGCCACCTTTGCAGAACCACCCAACGCCTTCATGTGAAGCACGTGCTCCAGACTCCGGATTTGGGCGGTGACAATACGGCGGGACTTCGACTCCGGGGATACTTGGTGGAAGTCCGGATGCTCTGAAAGATGCTCCGGAGAGGACTGAAGAACGAGAGCAGCCAATCCTCGCGCGACCCCAATCTTTCCAGCGCCGGGCGGGCCTACAAGAAGGCAGGCGTGAGCCAACCGCTTGGCGCGGTGGGCCTCTGCGAGGCGTTCGAGTGCACGTTCTTTGGCAAATGCCATACTGGTCAATCTGCGAAATTCCACCCCGCGAGTCGATCCAATTTGCGGGCGGGCTTAGTGCCAGCGCGGACCAAACCCAGGCGCGCCCCAGCACCCCCAATCATTCCACTGTTGTGCTGCGTTAAGATTCATCCGGGCCGCGAGCATGTTCTCATTCGCAATCCTCAGATCAACTGCAAGTTGCTGGAACTTGGTATAGGCCTTTTCGTCCCCGATGAAGAGAACCCCATGATCCGGGTCCGCATAGACATAACTAGGCTCATCGCCCTTAAACTTGCGCACAATGCTCCACGGAGGCAGGGACGCAAGGGAATCCTGACGCTCAGAGGTATTCGCCGGCAACACCCGGAATCCAGCAGCAGAAAGAAGTCGCTCTGTGCCAGAGTGGTTGGCTCGTTCGATTGCGGCGCATCCCGATGTAAGCAAGACAGCAGCAACTAGGAGAAGAAGAAATTTCATAACTGTCACATCCTACGAACCCGGACAGGGTGCAAGGAGGAATGCCCTCTCCTTAATTATTTTAAGACCAACCGAACACATCGGCTTAGTAGTGAGGCGGGTGTTCTGCTTAAACAAATCCCAGTGTTGGGAATTGACTCTTAAGAACGGGCTCGACGGGAACTTTGAGCCATTTCTCGAGGATCGTGGCGTAGATATTTCGAAAGTCGACGGTATGGATGAGATCCCCTTTGTAGAGGGTTTCCAAACTGGGCGCCTGGCCGTGGAATCCGGGTTGGATTTTCCCTCCAAGAATAAACATAGGGGCTGCAGCACCATGATCTGTTCCACGACTTGCATTCTCGGACACACGTCGCCCAAATTCACTAAAAGTCATCGTGAGCACTCGATCGAAATTTCCCTGTTCCTTGAGGTCGGCGGTAAATGCGGAAAGAGCAGCTCCCAGTTCCTCCATGAGACGGGCATGGGTTCCTTCCTGATTGCTGTGGGTGTCGTAACCACCTTGCGAGACATAATACACTCTGGTGGGCATGCCCCCGGCGATAAGACGGGCCACAAGGTTAAGAGAGTCGGCAAGTTTCCCGGAAGGATAAGCAACCTTCGGTTTGGTTTTGGCGATAGTTTCAAGAACCTTCTCGGAACTGATGCTGGCATCGAGCGCGGTACGCTGGAGAAAATTCAGCGTCTCTCCATCGGCATTCGTTGGTCCATCGAGCATTCCGATACTTTCGCCCTGCATCTCATGATCCATTTCATTGATGCTCCGAAAAAATTCCTCAGCCGCATCGGGATCGGAGGATTTACGAACATCGAACCTGAATTGCGATGGGTTCGCGAAGGAAATCCCTCGGCGTTTTTCTGCATCGAAGGCCTGGGGTGCCTGCGGTGACCCAATGCTGATTCCCACTGCAGGATCAGACCCCTCGCAACAGGAGTCGAAATACCGTCCAAGCCAACCATGCCGCTCGATGTTCTCGGAATCCGAAGCGGTTTGCCAAATCTCGGTGGATCGGAAATGCGAGCGGTTGGGATTGGGATACCCGACACCTTGAAGCACTGCGAGATGACCGTCATCGTGGAGGGATTTTAGACCTACCAGTTCGGGATGGAGTCCGAAGCCACCGGACAGCGGAAGGACTTTGGACTTCGCAATCGCCAACGTCGGGCGTGCTCGGAAATAGGCGTCATTCTCGTAGGGAACCAATGTGTTGAGGCCATCGTTACCTCCTGCGAGTTGGAGGATCACAAGGATGGGCCCATCTTTTCCTGTGAGGGTTTGAATCGGGGAGCTTGCCGCCAGAGCATCAAGCGCGAAAAAGGTCCGCTCAAGAAACGCGGGAACAGTCCATGAAAGGGCTCCGCCGAGAACCGAAGAACGGAGAAAACGTCGACGTGTGTGGAGTGTTTGGTTCATATGAGTTGGAATTCAGGGGTCGCCATGAGGAGGTGGAGTAGATCGCGGCGGGCGGCAGCCGAGGTGCCGTTTGCGGCAATGAAGTTGCAGGTCTGGTCGTGGAGTTGATCGGACATGGGGGACTGGAACAGCCGCCAGGCCAATGCTTCGGCGCTTTGTTCTGGAGACAGGCCCGAGGGGATGATTTTGTCGATATCCGGCAGCGTTCCCCCGCCACCGCGAATCAATTTGCCTGCGGTATTATACCGGAGCAGAAGTGTTGAGGAATTGATCCATGCACGGGCGCCATTCCAACCCTTTACATTTGGAGGATCAAAGAGGTTTTGGCCCAAATTCATCATTATTGGGAGCGTGACATTGTCCGGAGGTAGTGGAATTTCGAGGATCTTACACATCTGCACAAGCCATTGGACCGGACTCTTGATCTGATGGCGGACCACATTCGGCGCGTAGAATTCACGGGATAAAAAGAGAACCCTCAGAAATTTCCCGGCCTCCATGCCAGTGCGCACATATTCCTCTCCAAGCGCCTTCTGGAATGCCTTCGAAGGCGTTGTTTCGGCATAAAATGACCAAATTTTTGTGGCGAGAAATTCGGCGCATTGCGGCTTGGCTACGATGATATCGATCACCTCATCACCGTTATGCATTCCCAATGTTCCGAGAACAGTTTTTGTCCCGCAATCTGCTTGTCTGGGTTCGAAACGGAATGCTCCCGTCTCCTTGTTGATCCGGTACCCGGCGAAGGCTCTTGCCGCCTCACTAATATCGGTCTCCGAGTAGTTCCCTTCCCCTAGAGTAAAAAGCTCCAAGACCTCGCGGGCGAAATTCTCGTTTGGCTTCTTCGCTGAACTGCTATCGAGGTCGAGGTAGCGGATCATCGCGGGATCGCGCGTGATTTCCTTCGCTAAGGGAGCAAACCGACCAAAAGCATATGCGCGCAGCGTCTCATTTTGCCGGTACATGAATAGGGGGTTCTTGACCTTTCGGATACTCGTTGCCCAATGCCCATGCCAGAACAGGGCCGCCTTCTCGCGGGCCGGGTTCGGAGTTTCACGCATGCGGCGAAGCCACCAGTAACGCAATGCCAGCCCATTATTCCTCTCTTCCCGGCGAGCGGTCGCCAAGAGTTCCTCCTTTTTGTCCAATTCAAGGTAGCTTGATCGGATCTTCCGTATCTTGGGAGCGATCAACTCTAAATCAGGCGCTGGAAAAAGATCCGATTCCTCATCGGCTCCGAGCAGGAAATCGATCGCCCTGCTTTGCCCTAGGGCGTGCAGATTTTGAATCTCTCCAGGTGTCCCCCCAAACCCCGCACGGTTTAGCAAATGCGCAGCGGCTTGAAGGGTCCATTCGGAGGGAGGGATGGAGGCGAACATAATGATTCAACCCAACAACCTAAAAAAAGTTGCATCACATCCCGTGATGAAAAACGATCGGTTGCAATATAACTCTCCATTCCCTACGAATCGAGCCTCCCAATCTTGAATATCCGCACTCCATGAATCCTCGCTATCCTTCGATTGAACTTCTCGCCAAGCGGGCGAAACAACGCATGCCCGGTTTCGCCTTCGATTACCTCTCGGGCGGATGCATGTCGGAAGTAAATCTTGAACGGAACACGAGGGACATTCGCTCAGTCGAACTCAAGCCCGTTTATCTCCGCGACTACAAAGGGGCATCCCAAAAAACAACGCTCTTCGGCCGCGAATACGCCTCTCCATTTGGCATAGCTCCCGTGGGGTTGCAGGGACTCATGTGGCCCAAATCCTGTGAAATGCTTGCCCGCACCGCAACGGAGCAAAACATTCCCTTTGTCCTTAGCACTGTAACAACCGCAAGCATTGAAAAAATCTCGGCGATCACTGGTGGCGATTTTTGGTTCCAGCTCTACCATCCCGCCGAGGATTCCCTGCGCGATAAGATACTCCAGCGCGCCGCTGAAGCCGGCTGCCAAACCCTTGTCCTTCTCGCTGACACGCCAACCTTCGGCTACCGACCCAAGGAAATTAAAAATGGCCTTTCCGTTCCGCCGAAGATGACTTTGAACAACATCATCCAGATGTGTTTTCATCCGACCTGGTCGTTCTCCCAACTCTTCACGGGCATTCCTGAGTTCCAAACGCTCAAGCCATATATCCCTGCGGGCCTGAGCATGAAGCACCTTGGTCTTTTCATGAATAAAACGTTCTCAGGCCGCTTGAACGCATCGCGCATCAGCATGATTCGCGACATGTGGAAAGGCAACTTGGTGATCAAAGGGGTGGTCAACCCAGAAGATGCGGAGCGTGCAATTTCCCTAGGCATCGATGGCCTCATTGCGTCAAATCATGGGGGTCGTCAACTCGACCAAGGCCAGGCCACAATCAAATCCGTTACTGAGCTCGCTAAGACTTGCAAAGGCCGGATCAAGCTCATGATGGACAGTGGCATCCGCTCAGGTTCTGACGTTGCTGTAGCTCTAGCCAGCGGAGCCGAATTCACCTTCCTTGGGCGTGCGCCCATGTATGGAGTTTGCGCCATGGGCCGCCAAGGCGGCACCCAAGTAGTGGAGATCCTCCAGAAGGAACTTCAGCAAGTCATGGAACAACTCGGTTGCGAGACCATTGATGCACTTCCGGAGCACCTTATCTAAATCGGCTGCAACGAATTCACCACCGCTACCCCTATTAATTGGGATTGCGGAAGTGGCGAAATCAAAGTGCCACTCGCGCTAAATCAGGCGAGATCGTAGCGGTCGAGGTTCATCACCTTCACCCATGCATTCACGAAGTCATTAAGGAACTTTAGGCTGGCATCGGTGCTACCGTATACCTCACTGAGAGCGCGGAGAATAGAATTCGAACCGAAGACGAGATCAACACGGGTGCCGGTCCATTTTACTTCGCCGGTGCTGCGGTCCCTGCCTTCAAAAAGTTGTTCATCACTTGTCACAGGCTTCCAGACAACTCCCATGTCGAGGAGATTGACAAAGAAGTCGTTCGTAAGGGCTCCTGGCCGTGTGGTGAAAATGCCATGGCGGGTATTGCTGGCATTAATGTCCAACACGCGCAGGCCCCCAAGGAGGACGGTCATCTCCGGCGCCGTGAGGGTGAGCAACTGCGCTTTGTCGATGAGGAGTTTCTCGGCAGGAACAGCAAAGGCCTTTTTCAGGTAGTTTCGGAATCCATCCGCCTGTGGCTCTAGAACTCTAAAAGACTCTACATCGGTCTGCTCCTGGGAGGCGTCCATGCGCCCGGGAGTGAATGGGACTTGGATGGAGTTTCCAGCGGCTGCGGAGGCTCGCTCGATTCCAACACCTCCAGCCAAGACAATTAGGTCGGCAAGAGACACTTTTTTGCCGCCGGTCTGTGCCGCATTGAATTCGACTTGGATGCCTTCGAGGGCCTTGAGAACCTTGGCAAGGCGGGCAGGTTCATTGGCTTCCCAGAATTTCTGGGGCGCCAGTCGGATGCGCGATCCATTAGCACCACCGCGCTTGTCGGAACCACGAAAAGTGGAAGCCGATGCCCATGCGGTGCCTACGAGTTCTTGCACGCTGAGCCCGGAGGCAAGCACCTTGGATTTCAATGCGTCCACATCAGTGGCGTCGACGAGAGGTTGGACTGCTGCGGGGATTGGGTCCTGCCAGATGAGCTCCTCAGAGGGAACCTCTGGACCGAGGTGGCGCGAGCGAGGCCCCATGTCACGATGGGTAAGCTTAAACCAGGCCCTGGAAAACGCATTGGCAAACTGGTCGGGGTTCTCCAAAAATCGGCGGGAGATTTTTTCGTAGGCCGGGTCGAACCTCAGCGAAAGGTCGGTCGTGAGCATCGTGGGCAGGTGGCGCGTGGAGGGGTCGGCGGCATCGGGAATGCTCGCCTCAGCACCTTTTGCGACCCATTGGTTTGCCCCTGCCGGACTTTTGGTGAGTTCCCAGTCATAGTTGAAAAGGTTCTCAAAGTAGTGGTTGCTCCACTTCGTTGGTGTCTGTGTCCAAGTGACCTCCAACCCGCTGGTGATAGCATCGCCACCCTTTCCGGATTTATAAGAACTGATCCACCCAAGTCCCTGCTCTTGGAGCGGGGCGGCCTCGGGCTCGGGACCAACATGCTTGGCATCGCCAGCTCCGTGACATTTCCCAAAAGTGTGGCCGCCAGCGATAAGTGCAACGGTTTCCTCGTCATCCATCGCCATTCGGGCAAAGGTCTCGCGGATGTCGCGCGCGGCCGCCACGGGGTCGGGGTTGCCATTTGGCCCTTCGGGATTGACATAAATAAGCCCCATTTGTACTGCCGCAAGAGGGTTCTCCAGGTCGCGATCGCCGGTATAGCGCTTGTCATCGAGCCATGTACGCTCCGCTCCCCAGTAAATATCCTCCTCAGGCTCCCAGATGTCAGCGCGCCCCCCGGAGAAGCCGAAAGTTTTAAACCCCATCGACTCGAGGGCAACATTGCCGGCAAGGATCATGAGGTCGGCCCAGGATATTTTGCGTCCGTATTTTTGTTTGATCGGCCAAAGAAGGCGGCGCGCCTTATCGAGATTGCCATTGTCAGGCCAGCTATTGAGGGGAGCGAAACGCTGACTTCCGTTACCTCCACCCCCTCGCCCGTCACCGGTGCGGTAGGTGCCAGCGCTATGCCACGCCATGCGGATAAACAACGGGCCATAGTGCCCGAAGTCAGCAGGCCACCATTCCTGCGAATCTGTCATGAGTGCACTGAGATCCTTTTTCACCGCAGCAAGGTCGAGGCTCATAAACTCTTTCGGATAATCAAAATTTCCGCCCATCGGATCGGTTTTTTCCGAGCGCTGGTGAAGAATTTTTAAATTCAGCTGATTTGGCCACCAGTCCGTATTGGAGGTTCCGGTGCCTGCGACTTGGCCGTGAAGAAAGGGGCATTTGGATTCAGTAGACATGGGATGTGAAAATGTGTGGGCTTAATATACGAGCAGGCAATTCAACGGGGAACAATAAATGCCGTTAGAAATTGAAAGGGGTTGAAAATGCGCTTTGAAATTCATGCTTCCAACGCTCTCACAAGACCCGCTACGAGCACACCTCCTGCCAGCGCTGCCAAACTAAACCTCCTGCCTTCCTGCTCGACACGTGGCAGCAGGTGCGTCGCACCGACATAGACCAACGCCCCGCCCGAAAGCGCCAGCAATTCACCAAGCATTGCCGGGCTGATCTTGTCCACCAATGGCCAGGAAACGACCATGCCAGCCGGCGTGCTGGCTGCAGATGTTATGAATGCCAACCCGGCCGCACGCCCCTCCGTAATTCCCCCGCGTACCAGCAATAGATAGGTAATAATCCCCTCTGGGAACTCGTGTAATACCATGCCGATCGAGGCCAACGATCCCGTCAACACCCCGGCCGCAAACGTCACCGAATAAATAAATCCGTCCAGGAGTGAGTGGAATCCGATCCCAAGCATGGGCACAATGCCGAGAACGACCAACTCCCGGTGGTTTTGTTCATGCCCACAGACATAGGCTGCCAGAAATCGGTTCACCAAATGAAGGATAAGGAACCCAGCCAATAGCCACCATGGAGCATGAACCGTCATCGAAAATGCTTTGGGAATAATGTGCAGGAACGAGGCGGAAACCAGTGCACCGGCAGCAAAGCTCATAAAGGTGGTTGAATGGCGTCTTCCCCATGCCGAGAAATGCCGGATGGCGCAAATCCCCAAGGTCGTCGCCATCCCAGCGAAAAGACTTGCCGCCAGGGCAGCCTGAAACCGCTCTTGAGTACTTGATTCTTCCAGCATTCCGGTTCGATGTCACCGGCAGCTTGTCAGAAGATCAATGCTGGCACAGGGCGGGAGATAACCCCGTACCCCACAGCCTAGTGGGTGGATGGCTTGATCGTGTCAGCGGTTGATGAGAGGCAGAACAATGTCAATCGCCTGCGTGTAGAGCGGATGCCTTCCCGAGCGACTTAGTTCAGCTAGAAGTGTCTCCTCGAGTTTGGGATTTGGCGCAGGCAGGAGTTGGTGGCTTTCAGGGATGCCGGGCGCGTGAATCGTGGTTTCGAAAAAGCCGGCCCCTTCCTTGAGTTCGAGTTCAAAGTGCGCGTCTTCGCAACGAACTGAAAAGAGCGAGACGTGTGGACCGGCCTTCCCTTCGATTTTAAAAGAAACCCTCCCGCCCAAGGGGGTAATGAATGCATCGGCGCGCTCCAGAGGGGTCCAACCCAACCTGCTGGCAAACCAGCCGATGAGGAGCAGAGCGGCAGTGTTTTGCCCCGGAGCGCAGACAACCCGCAGGGACTCCACACGGTTGAGCCTGGGAAACGCCTCGGCATGGTCGAACATTCCCGCCAACCCGAACCGCCACGCATGCAGTCGTGTCCAGTTGAGATCGCAGAGCACCGTGCCTTTAGCGCCGCTTGAAGACAAATGGCGCATGAGAAGAAACTGGTGTTTCGGATGCATCCACGTGGAACTGTCGTAAATCAAACGGTCCACCCAGGCCCAAAGCTTCTCGTCAAGCGGCTCAGGAAAATCCTCCTGCCACCACATGCACAAGGGCAGATCAGAATCTAAATGCGAAAATACAATATTCGGAAGAGCTCCGGCGCTAGCCCCATCGAGCCGAAAAGTGATCTGCTCGGAGCAGATTTGCCGTTGCCCCAGCTTCTGCAAGCGGCAATGTGCGCTGATCCATGCCCTGGCTCCGGACTCCTTCGCGGTTGGATTTGCTACGATCAAAATCGCCCGACAGGCATGCTTGCCTGCGATGGCTGAGATGACTTCGGTGTTCGAGGAGAGGGACGCTTCCTTCTCGCTGTAGACAACGAGATTGATGAGTGAGGCGCGTGTCTTGGTGTCGTCACTCGCCTCCCAGAGTTTTCCCAACTCTTTGTCGATCCGCCCGATTTCTACGGGGAGCCCGGGCTCGCTTGCCATCTCTGAAGTCACAGTCGCCTCCATGCCCCGCCGTGCCGTTTGATGAGTTCATCCGCCTCGGCCGGCCCCCAAGTGCCAGACTCATGAAATGCAAGATCGTCGCTCCGGGTGTTCCATGCAGTATGGATCGCATCGACGAACTTCCATGCCTCCTCGACCTCGTCACGTCGGGCGAAGAGGGTCGGATCGCCACTCATCGCGTCAAGCAGGAGTCGCTCATAAGCCTCAGGTGTCGCCTTGCCGAAGCTCGTGCCGTAATGGAAATCCATCTTTACCGGCTCGATCCTCAGACTCGACCCGGGCATCTTAGCACTCATTCGCAGGGAAATGCCCTCGTCGGGCTGGATGCGAATCACCAGGACATTGTCATCAATCGACTCTCCTGTGGCGCGGAAAAGAACTGGCGGCACACTTTTGAAATGTACGGCAATTTCGGTTCCTCCCTTAGCCAAGCGTTTGCCGACGCGGATAAAGAAAGGCACGCCAGCCCAGCGCCAGTTATCGACATTTACTTCCAGGGCGACATAGGTCTCGGTCACCGAGCCCGGGTTGACATTGAGTTCGTTGCGGTAGGCGGCCACTGGCTTGCCATTGATGGCTCCCTCTCCGTATTGGGCGCGCACCACGTGTTTGAAGACGTCTTTGCCAACTAGCGGGCGGAGCGAGCGCAGGACTTTGACCTTTTCATCGCGGACCGAGTCGGCATCGAGCCCTGCGGGTGGTTCCATCGCCGTTAAGCAGAGGAGCTGAAGCAAGTGGTTTTGCACCATGTCGCGAAGGGCTCCAGATTTGTCGTAATAACCGGCGCGACCCTCTACCCCGAGGGGCTCGCTCGCGGTGATTTGGACATGGTCGATGTAGCGCGAATTCCACATCGCCTCGAACAGGGCATTTGCGAATCGCAGAACCATGATGTTTTGCGCGGTTTCCTTGCCGAGGTAGTGGTCGATCCGGTAGGTCTGGGCCTCGTCGAATGCCTTTTCCACAAGATCATTCAATCGGCGCGCGCTGGGTAGGTCCGTGCCGAAGGGTTTTTCGACAATCACACGCGCCCAGGACCCGGGCTTAGCTTCATTCAACCCGCTCTTGCGGAGGTTTTCCAAAATGACCTCGAACTGGTCTGGCGAGGCGGCAAGGTAAAACAATCGATTCCCTCGGGTTCCCCTGGCGGCGTCGAGTTCATCAAGGCGGCTGGCCAGGGATTCGTAGCCATCTAGATTATCAAACGGGCTGCGATGGTAGTGGATAGAGGAGGCAAAGCTATTCCAGAGCCCGTCATTGATTCCTTGGCGTGAAAATTTCCTAGCTGCCTCCTCAAGTTCCACCCGGAAGATTTCGTCTGATTTGTCGCGGCGGGCGAACCCTACCACACTGATCGCGGGGGGCAGGACGCCATCGGCAGCTAGATTGTAGAGAGCTGGCACCAACTTACGGTGCGTCAAATCCCCGGTGGCCCCAAAAATAACCAAGGTGCAGGGATCGGGCATTGCCTTTGAAGCAAGCCCCTCGCGAAGCGGGTTGAATGTCTGTTGTTCAGTGGACATGAAGGGGGTTGATTAAACGGATCGCGTTGCCAGTTCAATGCCGAAAAGCCGCTTTAAGGTGCTACCACGGTCAAGCGATTGCCCGCTCAAAAATCCCCCACTCGCGGTCTTTTTCTCCGCCCACCGCTTTGCAAATCTCAATAATCTCTGCGTTTGTATCCTCAAGCCAGCCGAGCATGGCCTCCACATGGTGTTTTTTTGCCTCACTAAATTGTTCGTGGATCAGCCATGCATGCAGGCCCCGATCTCGAAATTCAGGAACGACCCCAAGAACGCTCTGGCGGCAGGTCTGGATTTTGCGCGTTTTCATCAGGAAAAAAATATGAACGAGCCGCAACCAGTGAGGCGTTTTTCTGGCTGCGTGGAGGATCTCGTTGAAGTTCGGAAGCGTAAGTGCCACGCCGGCGGATTTACCGCTTGCTTCCCCGATGAGAAGGAGCCGGGGATCGGCGATGGCGCGCAGATCGCCTACAGAGTCGATCAAGTCTTCTATGGCGATCGGAACAAAGCCCCAGTTGCGCTCGAGTGTGGCATTGTAAACACGGCACACGACATCAAGTTCACGATCGAGCTTGGACAGATCAAAGGGCCGAGTCGCGAGGTTGGCGCGCTTTTTGAGCCGCTCAATGATGCCCACAAATCGCGCTGGAGGCTGCAGGCGGTGTAGCGGGAGGTTCATCACATACAAAGATCGCGCCTTGCTGAATCCCTGCCCATCGAGGAGCACTGTGTAATATTCGGGATTCCACGGCAGGCCGATTACCGTCGGCTTGTCGTAGCCATTAAGAAGTAATCCGCAGTCGTCATTGATACTCGGATTGTAGGGGCCTCGGATGGTGGACATTCCCGCATCGCGCAGAAAGCCTGAGGCTGCTTCAAAAAGCGCCTGCGCAACATCTGGCTCATTCACGCATTCGAAAAAACCGAAAAAACCCACACGGTCACTGTAATGCTTGTTATGCGATCGGTTAACGATTGCCGCGATGCGACCGATTGGTTGGCCTCGGCGCTCGGCGACAAAAGCTGCGATTCGCCCATGACGCCGGTGGAATGTAGAATCCGGAGAGAGGAACTTCGCGATGCTACCTGGAAACGGAGGCGTGAAGACGGGATCCGTTTTGTGAAGTGCTTCCGCCGTTCTCTCGAACAGCTTCATCTGCGAGCGAGTCCGGCAAGCGGAAATCGAAAATGTTTTTGCGGCGGCCGGGGTTGACATAGGCGGGGTCATCGAAGGTTCCAAGCTCGCGCGCGAGTTGTTCAAAAATCTCAAGCACACGATCCAGATCGTCGTCGGTGTGGGTGGACATGAAGCTGGTGCGCACGATGGACTCTCCATAGCGCACAGCAGGATAAATTGCCGGAGTGGCAAATACGCCTTCCTCAAACAAGCGTTGGGTGAATTGAAAGGCTTTTGCCTCGCTTCCGATAAGGATAGGAACAATAGGCGTCTGCGTTTGGCCGATATTGAAGCCGATCCGCTTGAGTCCCTCGTGCATCTTCCGGGTGTTGCGCCAGAGTTGCTCGATCCTCCAGTCCTCGCTCTGCATCAATTCGAGGGCTTTTTTTACTCCCCCGACCACTGCCGGAGCGAGTGCGGCTGTGAA
>CALAPX010000252.1 GCA_937888355.1 uncultured Spartobacteria bacterium | reverse complement strand
ATGTGCTCGCCGGATCGCTCATTGGGGTCTTGTGCGCATTTGCGGTGACATGGTTTCTAGGGTTTGTTTGGAAGCGCTATGTTCCACGCTTGAATCCGGCTCTCTACAAGGCTCACCCCGAGATATTGTCATGAACAACTCCAGGTATGTATTGGGTTTTCTCGGTCTTCTCTCGGTTCTTCGCATCCTCTGGGTGTCAATGCAGGGAGTGTCTCCTCAAGAAGCCTATTACTGGATGTGCGGGGAACGTCTGGCTGCCGCTTTTTTCGATGGTCCACCTGGAACCGGTTTTTTGGTGCGCTCCATTTCTACTCTCTTTGGCGGTTCTCTGGATTGGGTGCGATTGCTCTGGCCGGTACTTGCTTTTCTAGGCTCTTGGATCGTCTGGTTGCTTGTGCGATCCCTGGTCGGTGAATCTGTGTCTGCATGGACTGTTGTCGCTCTGAACACCTTGCCGATTTTTAACCAACATAGCGTGACCGTTGGGCCTTGGATGCCTGTTCTGGTCTGTGTGCTCGGCGGATTATTTTTTGTCAATGTCGCTGAATCTGGTGGGCGGTCAGACTGGTTTTTTGCAGGCGGCCTCTTTGGGATCGCCTGTCTTTTTCGCTATGAGGCCTTGCTTGTTCCGGCCGGATTGATACTTGGCCAGTTGGTGGCAGCAATTAAATCTCGTGCTCGGCCAGACTGGGTTCCGATCATTGCACTGGGCGCGATTCCAGCCTTTTGCCTCTGGCCTCCTCTGGCTTGGAATGCACGACTGGATTGGATTCCTGTGTTCGGTCGCACGCTGCAAACATTTTGGCGCCCCCAGCCAGGGGGTTGGGCTACGGATGCCATGGACTATTTTGGTGATTTTTCTTTTGGTTGCGGTGTGGTTTTAGCGTTTGGTGGTGTGCTGATGCTTCGCGGTGTGGCTGGGTGTGGGGTGGAGCGTTTTTTGGGATGGGCCGCCGGACCTGCGGTCTTGTGGGCATGGTATCAATTTCTCATTGGCCGCCCGTTGTCTGCTGCCGCGTGGATTGCAGTAGTCCCTGTGTTGGCGTTTCTGGTTTCAATTGGAATCCGCCATCGCTGGTTTGCCATCGGCGCCAGCGCCTTGTCTTTCCTGGCTTTGCTCTCCACATTGCTGCATCTTAGGCATGAATCAGAGGAGCGTGGCGTGTGGGCTTCAATTGCTACAGAAATTCACGCAGCGACTCGTGAGATGCCAGCAAGTGAGGGTGGGGGATTTCTCATTGCTGAGGATGCTGCCCAAGCAGCTGTGTTTGCACTTTATTTCAAATCCAGCTCTCCTTCGGCTTACCCACCGGTTTTCGTTCCTGAATCTCCTGCGTTAGTCAGTCAATTCGGTATCTGGCCGACTTATGCCGATTTCATTGAAACCGATGAGGTGGTTGATGAATATTTTACGGAGCAAAAAGGCTACAACCCCTTCATCGGAATGAATGCCCTTTATATCGGTTCGGATCTTCCACAGACGATCAAGGGAGCGTTTTCAGAGGTTCTTCCACTCCGCAAGATTCATCTCCCGGACAGGCGGTCTTTAACGATACACCTGTGCCTCGATTATCAGACACTCCCTCTATAGGGACCCGTCCCCTTGGCTTACCCCGCTTTTCTCCAGGGCTTCGGCAAACGATGATTCTGAGCTAAGTAGGCTGGCGAGGTATCCATCTTTTTTTGGTAGCGATAGCACATTGCTGATGTTCTCGGGTGATTCGAGGCGTGAAAAAATCGCCCGTGCGATCTTTGAGCGTGGGACGCTTTTTGTGCCGTATCCACTCGGTTTGTTGCTCGACCAGAAGCGCACATGTTCCTCGCCGTCCCGTATTTCTTTTCCGAGATAAATGACAAGATGGCCGCGTTCTTTTTTTCCCACGGCATCAGTCCAGAAAATCTTAAGAAAATCACCGGGACGAGCTTCCTCGTATGAACAAAAATTCCGTCCCAATTTGAGTTCATTAAACAAGCGCGATGCCCCAGGCCCATTTGCATTCCAACGACCCCAGATTCCCACACCATCTTGAGTGGGATTTGGAACGAGATTAATCCAGATTTTTCCCAAGGGAGGAATTTGGCGGCGGCTTTCCGCGCTTTGCAGGGTCTTTAAGAAAACCAGATAGGTCGCGCCTGAACAAAAGCTGGGAGTCGCCGATGCTACAGTGATAGCAATCGAGTCGCCGGTGATCCTTGTCGCAGCTCCAAGAGCTGAAAGTGCCTCCTTGGTTACCGCATAGCCGCCACCCACTGGCATGCGCTCGATCTGCTGCAGCACTATCGCATTGTAATCCTGGGACCATAACGTGAGGGTGTGCGCTATAGTGGCGATGAGAATCAACTTCTTCATGCCCTCTCAGAACGTCATTTTTCACATGTCTGCAAGGCGCTTTTTGATCGTTATCTTCTGCTTGCTTCTTTTTGGTGCATCCATCCACTGGATTGTGGATTGGATTCGGCCTCATCCAATCGGAACAAGCGGGGGACTTTTCATGCCAGAACGCTTCGTTATTCCAGGCCCACATTTTTTACAAGACGATGAGCGTTGGCATAATGAGCCACTTGCTGAGACAGCGGATTTTCTTGGGGAGGCCGGATGCGCTGTGGCCTCGGCCGCCATGGTTCTGGGATCCTATGGAATCGACCTTGATCCAGGGAGTTTGAATGCATTCCTTCGGAAAATCCCCAGCGGGTACACGCCTGAAGGTTGGATTTATTGGGAAAAAGCAGCCGAGATTGAGCCACGTCTCACATCTTCCCTCTTACCCCACTATGAGGATCTCCCGTCATTTTTTCTCATCGATTGGAATCTCTTTCTCGGAAATCCAGTGATCGTTCGCATCCGTTACCCTGCTGGCCTCACCCACTTTCTTGTCATCTGTGGAAAAGACGGCACCGATTACCTCGTGCGTGACCCAGGTCAAGGAGGGCACCACGGCATTACTCAATTGAGTAACTTTCCCGGCCCAGTGGAAGCCCTCCGCTTCTACAAGAAGCTGGGAAGCAAGTGACATGCTGAAATAGGTTGATCAGCATCAATCTTTTTAACGGCTTATTAGACTCAGTTTCCCAAGTCGGGAGTGAGCCAGACTTCCTTGAGGACTTGGACGCGGTTATTCCAGAGGGTGTTTCCGCCTTTGCGGAGGGCGACTTCCCTGACGCCTTCCTCGACATCTGTGGTAATCGGGGTGTTTCCGATGAAGTTGCCATCGATGAACAGATCGAGGCCTTGCATGTCGCTTCCGTTTGCCGTGGGTTTGATGATGACTTTGTGCCGTGGGAGCGCGGTTTCTTTGGCGAGATCACCGAACGTCATCCCCTCCAAGGTGGATTCCATCTTCGAGGCGCATTCGTCGAGGGCACGGCGGTTGCCGCTGTTGCGTTTGGCAAATTGGCGTTGGGTAAGGATGCGCCCGCTCTCGACTTCCAGGGCCTTCACGGCGATGGCGGCGTCGCTATGGCTGCGGACGATGTTTTCGGTCATCCCGTAGGCTGTGACGCTTTCACGGGTCTGGGTGATGCGGTTTTTTGTGATGCTGACGACGAGCAGAATATCAGCCCCGACCAATCGGCCCAGGCGCGCCCGGTCATTGACGATGTTGTTGTAGGCGAGGCCTTGCTCGGAGAGGAGTTTCTCAAGATGTCTTCGGCTGATGAGTGAGACGCCGGGAGCCCTTGAAATGCCGGATTCTGTGAGTGACTCGACCATTTCGATGCTGCCATCGCCGACTTCACCGCTGAGGTCTTCGGTGATGACGGCAACAGATGGGTCTTTTGCTGAAACGCTCCAAACCGAAGCGGCAAAGAGGATGGGAAGGAGGAG